>JAAELY010000355.1 GCA_024226335.1 bacterium | reverse complement strand
TGGTCGGGGCGCCCGGATTCGAACCGGGGACCTCTTGCTCCCGAAGCAAGCGCGCTACCAGGCTGCGCTACGCCCCGACGTAGGAAGAGAGGCAGCATAGGGCTCGCTCCGGAACGAGGCAACTCCGCTGGCCCGGTGGTTTTCCCCTGGATTCCGGTGGGTTTCGGGGGAAACGAAGAAGCGGGGCAGCGTCCAATTCGGGCTTGGAGCGGGGCGAGGCGGCGTTGACGCTAGTGTGCGGAAGGCGGATCCTGATTGGCGTTTAGAGGGTGCCAGATCAGCGCGGCCGACGCGCTTGCGGGAGTTCCAGGGTTGGGCGAGCTCGAAAAGACTCCGGTGCGTCGCAGTGCAGCCCACGAGCTTCTGGCCGTGTTGGTCCTGGTTGTCGCGACCGTCGGGGCCTACTGGGGAGTGTGGAATTACGAGTTCGTCCACTGGGACGACTGGGCGTACGTCGTCGAGAACGCCCAGGTACGGGCCGGCCTCACCTGGCAGGGATTGAGCTGGGCGTTCACCACCGACACCATGGCCCTCTGGCATCCGCTGACCTGGCTCTCGCATATGCTGGACAGCCAGGTATTTGGCGCCGAGGGTGCGGGTGGAGCTCACGTGACCAGCCTCGGGCTTCACGTCCTCAACGGCGGGCTGCTGCTGCTGCTCCTGCGCAGTGCCACCGGCAGTTTCTGGCGTTCGCTCTTCGTGTCGCTCGCATTCGCGCTGCACCCGCTACAGGTGGAGTCGGTGGCCTGGGTGGCCGAGCGCAAGAACGTTCTCAGCACCGCCTTCTGGTTGCTCGGCATGATCAGTTATGTGCGCTACGCGAAGACGGAGGGGCGCGGCTGGTATGCGGCTTCGATTGCGTGTCTGGCCCTCGGGTTGATGGCCAAGCCGATGCTGGTCACCATGCCGATGCTGCTCTTGCTGCTCGACTACTGGCCACTGCAGCGCTTCGACTGGGACGCGCTCTGGCCCGGTCGATTGCGTTCTCTGGTCGTCGAGAAACTGCCCATGTTCCTGCTGGTCGCGGTGTTTTCACTGCTGACCTTATTGGTGCAACGCGGCGTGGCCGACACTCAGACCCTGCCACTGGCGCATCGGGTCTCCACCGCACTGACCGCCTATCTGCGCTATATCGCCAAGACGCTATGGCCCGTCGACCTGGCGCCGCTCTACCCCAATCTTCCCGGTATGTGGGCAGCTTGGCAGGTGCTCGGGTGTGCGCTGTTATTGCTCGCGATCTCCCTCGCAGTCCTGATGCTACATCGCCGCCGGTACTTGATTGTGGGCTGGCTCTGGTTCGTCGGCAGCCTGGTTCCGGTAATCGGCATCGTCGCAAACGGCGCAGACGCGCACTCGATGGCGGATCGATACATGTACGTGCCGATCATCGGTCTTCTGATCGCGATCACCTGGGGAGCCGTCGATGTTCTACGCGACAGCCCGCGCGGCCGCCAGATTGCGGTGATCTCCAGCGTGGCACTCGCACTGTACTGGGGCTGGCAGACCCAGGCCCAGGCCGTGCGCTGGCGCAATAGCGTTTCGCTCTACACGCACACTCTCGAGGTCACGAGCGACAACGCAGTCATCCACAACAACCTCGGCATCGTCACGAGGCTGGGCGGACGACTCGACGAGGCGCTCTCACACTTCATCGCAGCTTCGAAGATCGATCCGCAGGACGCCAAATTTCGCACCAACGTCGCTGGCCTCTTGCATCTAAAAGGCCGCGTGGACGAAGCGATTGCGCAGTATCGACAGATCCTCGTGCAGACACCCGATGATGCCCTCTTGCATAACAACCTGGGAATTGCACTTCGACAGCGCGGTAATCCGAAAGAAGCACTCGCTCATTTCCGAGAGGCGGTGCGTCTGGACCCCGAACTTCCCGAGGCACACAACCAGCTCGGCGTGGCGTTGGCCAGTCGCGGACAGTTGCGCGAGGCACTTGGCGAGTTCGAGCGCGCAGTCGCGTTGCGCGCAGATTTTGCCGACGCTCGCAGGAACCTCAGCCGGGCGCGGGCACTATTGCTAAAGGAACCCTTGGACCGACCCTGAGAAGTCTGCGCGTGGCCTGGCTGGCGGACTAGCGATCGGGACTGGCGGGTGGCGAATCCTCGTCCCGGTCCCCCGGCTGTCTCATCGAAGCCTTCACCTTTACGCGCTTCCACCACGGATCCGCAACCCGGATCTCTTCGCGCATCGTGATCGCCTCGCAGGGGCCGTGGGGCTCCTGATCGGCAATCGTGAGCGCGGCGGGGATCGAAAGCTGGCCGCGCGAATCCACCCCGCGGCGCAGGGCGGCGCTGATCGCCCAGGGTTCCAGGTCAGGTCGCAAGCCGGTGATCAACGCGGCCGCACCTGCGGTCAGACCCGCAGCGGCGTCGGGTCCCGAGAACACTCCCGTGCGGCGATCCGTTGTGGGCGAAGCGTCGTTGCGCGGAGTCGAGACCGCAGCCTGTAGATGGTGACCCCCTTGATTCGTCAGAACTGCGAGATCCGGATCCGCGGAATCGAAGTCGCCGTCGAGCGAATCCACCACTAGCGTCGCGCGCAATGGCCGACGGTAGAAGTCTTTGGAAATCACACCGCTCCAGGAGTCGTAGACCGCACCGGTATCGGGTTCTGGCAGGCTCTTCAACCAGTTGCGCCGCCACTTGCCCGGGTATTCACCGGCCGTGCTGGCTGCACACACCGGTACGGCACAGTTGTCTTCCGCGTAGAGCAGAGCGTCGTGCAGAATCCAACTGGGTTTGTCACTCGCCCAGGCACAGGTGATCACGCGCGCGTGCTCGGCGGTGGCGTACACGATTCCGGCTGCTCGCGACCACAGCGGAGAGCGCAACTCCCCGGCCTTTGAGCCGGACTCTCGCATGCGCGGATCGACGTCACCCAGCGAACTCCGGCTACGGCGCAGGTTCTCCTGCACGTCGACGACCAGGAGTTCCGCGCGCGGTGCCGTACCGAGGCGGTGACCCATTCCACCGGCTCCAAGCGCCAGCGAGGCGACCTTCGTGCCGTGCCCCCAATGCTTGCCGGGGCGACCACTCAGAGCCCCGTCCCAGTCGGATAGATCGTTGACGAGTCCGAGAGCGATCCGCGGTTTGCCATCGACACGCGAGATCGCCAGGTGCGCCAGATTGGCCCCGTGTTCGTCACCGGGAATGCCGTTGCCGTCGATGTCCTGGCCCATCCGCTCAGTAGCGCGACTCACCAGATTCGGCACGAGAGCTGCGTGGTTGATGTCGACGCCGCTATCGACCACACCGATACGCACTCCGGCCCCCTGGCCGCGCGTCCACGCTTCCGGAGCACCGAGCGCGCGCAAATCCCAGCTCGCCGAGTCACTGTAATCCACGTCCATGATGCGACTGTACTTCGTGCTGCCACGCACGGGCGCACGGGCCTCTCGCGTGGGACGTACGAGTTCAGTTGGCCAGCTCTGTGTCTTCTCGACGCGTACGAATGAGACATCCAGGGGCGTGTAGCTCTCGTGTTCGATTTCGCGATCGCCACGCAGTAACTCGACTGCCTGATAGTAGTTCACGCCCTCGGGGAACTCGATTGCGACCCAGCGGTCGATGCCTACGTAGTCGCGCATTCCACTGCGATCAAAGGGGAAGGCGGGCATCACCCAGGCACCCAGCCGCCGCAGTTTGGAATCGAGCCCGTAGTGGCCGAGTTTCTGCGTTCCTTCTGGTGAATCGAGATAGCGCTTCAAGCGCCGCAGTTTGAACAGCGCCACGCCACCGGCGTAGGGATCCGTCACAGGAAGCTCTGCGGTTTCCACGAAAGTCACCTGAGCGTGTGCATTCAACTCGCCGTTGTGACACAGGATGTCGATGGGTCCGGGCTGAAGAGGTGACTTGATCTCTATGGTGGGGAGAGTACCGATCACTCCGCCCGTATACAGACAACTCGCACCTGCGATGGCACGACCCGCGAGAGTCAGGCGAGCACTCTCGCCCATGGACGCGACGATGTTCGCCGGTTCAACCCGAAGCTGGGCTGGATCGGATGGCGCCATGGCCGGTTGCCAGAGATCCAGCGGTGGGGAGACGTCGAGCAATCGCGTGTTACACGCACCCAGCCATACAGAACCGAGTACGAGGCACAGAAGGGAAATCGGGATCGAACGAGTCGGGTGGTTTGCATCCATGGACGGAAGTTCGACTCTGGAACCCGACGTCGCGAATCCGTACACACGAGAACGCCGGAGATGCGTTCATTCTCGCCTTCGGAGTTCGGGAACGTCATGAGCGCCGCGCGACACGATGGGCTTTGCGGGACGATTCTCAGTCCATGAATGGGCGAAGCACCTTGGCTCTCCTGGGATGTCTCAGTCGGCTGAGCGCTTTCGCTTCTATCTGGCGGATTCGCTCGCGAGTTACAGAGAAACTCTTACCGACTTCGTCCAGGGTGTGATCGCTGGATGTCCCGATGCCGAAGCGCATACGCAACACGGCCTCTTCGCGCGGTGCGAGGGTCGACAGTATGTGCCGCGTCTGAGCGGTGAGGTCCCGTTCGATCAGCTCGTCACCCGTTCGGGGCGAAGTATGATCCTCGACGAGATCTCTCAACTGGCCGTCGCCACCTTCTCCGACCGGAGTTTCCAAAGAGATCGGCTCTTTTGCGATTCTCAGAGCTATCCGAACCTTTTCCAGCGGAAGCTCCAACTGATCGGCCATCTCCTGTTCCGTCGCTTCGCGTCCGAGTCTGTGGAGGAAGTCGCTCTGTGCGCGCCGAATCTTGTTCATGATCTCGATCATGTGTACGGGAATGCGGATCGTACGCGCCTGGTCGGCGAGCGCGCGCGTGATCGACTGGCGAATCCACCAGGTGGCGTACGTGGAGAACTTGTAGCCGCGGCGGTACTCGAATTTGTCGACCGCCTTTATCACACCCAGATTGCCTTCCTGAATCAAATCCAGGAGGCCCATGCCACGATTCGTGTACCTCCGGGCCACGGAAACGACCAGCCGCAGATTGGCTTCGATCAACTCGGCCTTCACTGCGGTCGCGCGCTCATGCGCGAAACGCAACGCGTCGACAGAGCTCTGGGCTCGTGGGTCTTGTTCCACAATTCGGCTCAGTCGGCGCGAGATCAGACTTACGAGGTCTTTCTGAATGCCGAGTGTGCTGAAGCGCTGCGCATGCGTAGATGCATTTCTCGCGAGCTCCGCCCCCCCTCGAGCTTCATGGAGCTGAGCGCGCCGAAGCTGTGTGAAGGCGGCAAGTAGCGGTTTACGCAGTGCGTCGTCTTCCCCGTCGCGATCTCCCCAGTACGGAAAGAGGCTTCTCACCTCTTGCTCGCCGGACCGGATCTGATCTGCCAGGTCAAGTAGCTCGACGACGGCGAGCGGTGACTCGAGAATGCAGATCAGTTCCCCGTCCTCGGCCGCTTCGATACGCTTGGCCAGCTCGACCTCTTGTTCGCGGGTCAGCAGGGGAACACGAACGATCTCGCGCATATAGGTCGCGACCGGATCGACGGAGGGTGCTCTATCCGGATCGGCGGGGCCGCGCACTGCGGTGCGCTTGGGCCAGGCCCGAACGGCCACGCCCTGGCGCCGAAATAGGGCTGCAACACGGGCCATCTTCTCAGCAGAACGCAGGGTAGCCTCTGGAAGAGTCTCCAGTACCTCGCGAGAATCGACACTCCCCACCTTCTTCGCGCTTCGGAGGAGGTGCAGGAAACTGGGCCGATGAGCTGTATTTGGACTTGCGTTGCGTTTCGGCATGAAGGAGGAGACTCCTGGAACAGAACCTACATCTCTGTAGTGCCCCGGGAGCGCGAAACGTAACGCGAAGAAAGTCGTTTGTGGGGACTACTCCACGAATGCCCGGAGTACGCGAGCGCGACTCGGGTGGCGGAGTTTGCGCAACGCTTTGGCCTCGATCTGGCGGATGCGCTCGCGGGTGACCTCGAAATCCTGGCCGACTTCTTCCAGGGTGTGGTTGGCGCGCTCCCCGATTCCAAAGCGCATCTTCAGCACCTTCTCTTCGCGAGGCGTCAGCGTGGAGAGCACCCGACGCGTGTGCGAGGCGAGGTTGCGCTGAATGACCTCGTCCGAGATCGAGGGCATCTTCTTGTCCTCGAGGAAGTCCCCCAGATGGCTGTCCTCGTCTTCGCCGATCGGCGTTTCGAGTGAGATCGGCTCTTTAGCGATCTTCAACACCATCTGGACCTTCTCCAGAGTCATGTCCATTTCGGCAGCTATCTCGATGGGTGCAGGCTCGCGACCGAGCTTCTGGACCAGGTAGCGCTGAGCCCGCACGAGCTTGTTCATGGTCTCGATCATATGGACCGGAATGCGGATCGTGCGCGCCTGATCCGCAATTGCGCGCGTGATGGCCTGGCGAATCCACCAGGTGGCGTATGTGGAGAACTTGTAACCGCGCTGGTACTCGAACTTGTCGACGGCCTTCATCAGACCGATGTTGCCTTCTTGGATCAGATCCAGAAATTGCAGGCCGCGGTTCGTGTACTTCTTGGCGATCGATACGACCAGGCGAAGATTGGCTTCGACAAGTTCGCTTTTGGCGTGCTTGGCGCGCTCCAGCGCGGCTTCCAGATCGACCAGCGACTTGCGAGCTTCATCTCGCGAGCAGTGCGCGTCCGTTTCAATCTTGGTGATGTGCTTCTCCGCAGCCTGGATCTCGAGATGGGTGGCCTCGATGGCTTCGGGGTCTGCACCGAGGTCCGCGAGTGCTTTCCGCCCGGGCACCGAGCGGCGCTTTGACTGCTTGGCCAACTCAGCGAACTCGACAACATCGGTCAATCGATAGGGCTTGAGCAACCGGCGAAGGACCTGACGTTGCTCCTCGATCGCCTCGACAAAATGCTCGATATGCAGTGAAAGACCGTAGATTGCGTTCTTGTGAATGCCGGTCGCTCGAATGCGCGCGCCGTGCTTCAGGCGGATCTCGTTGATTTCGCTCTGCGTGCGCTCACGAGCCTCCTTGCCGGTGCGCGGATTCGCGAGTACGCGCTGACGCTTGGAGATATCGGACTGCGATCGACGCAACTGCGTGAGCGCCGACAGCAGCTTCTTGCGCTTGTCGTCGTGGTTCTCCGCATCACCCTCGGTGACCGGAGGGAACAGGTCCTTGACCTCGCGCTTGCCCGCGCGGATCAGATCGCCCATGGCGAGTAGTGCTTCAACGGCGACCGGCGACTTGAGAATTTCGCCGAGTGCATCGTTCTCGCCCGCTTCAATTCGCTTGGCGATCTCAACCTCACCCTCGCGCGTCAGCAGCGAGACCTGGCCCATCTCACGCAGGTATACACGCACGGGATCGTTGGAACGATAACCGTCGAATTCATCACCCGCGGCGCGGCGCCGAGGCTCCGGCTTGCGAGTTGCGATGGGAGGAGTCCATGCGTTGATCGTGACGCAGTGGCGACGGAACATTCCGACCACGGCTTCGAGCTTCTGAGGCGAACCTTTGATGTGATCCGGCAGAGCGTGCAGAACATCCGCACCTTCGACTCGACCCGCTTCCTTGCCCTTGCGCAGGAGCTGTCTGAGACTCAACTGGACGCCATTGAGCTGTCTGCCGTTGTTTGTGCCGTTTGCACCGTTGGCGCCGTTTGATTTGGCGGCCACAGCGGTCTTTGTGGAGGCCTTGCCTACCGGCTTGGAGGCGGCCTTGGCGGTCGTCTTCACAGTCGTCTTCTTGGCTGCGCGCGGCTTGCTGGTACTACGCGTTGTCTTCGCAGTACGAGCGGCCGTGCCGCGAGTCTTCCCTTTCGGGGAAGCACTCTTCGGAGTGTTTGTGCGGGCCATGGGGGGGTGACTCCTTGGTAAATAACGATCGGGAACGGGTTTTCAGAGCTGCGGAACCTGCTTGTTCGGAGGATGCTTGCTCGGAAGCGTCTTGCTCGAGAGCGGCTGAGTCAACAACTCACTCGCAAGCCTGTGCTTCCGGGCCACTGTTTCTTGCTTTTCCTCCAGCATCGCGTCGAGCTCTCGCTCGTCCGTGCAGGTTTGCAGCAGAGCCGTCAGCTCGTGGGATCGCCTGTCCAGCGCTTGAATTCCCAGCCGGGCCACACAGTCCTTGACCGTGCGCTCGGCCGTCTTGGAATCCGCGAGCGGCTGCTCGGCAATGATCCGCGACAACGTCGCCTTCAGCTCTTCACTGAGTGCATCCCCGACCGGTGATAGCAACTGCGCTATTCCGGTCTGGCCGTGTTCCCGCAACGCGGTCGCAAGCTGTTCCAGCAGGAATCGATCTTGCTCATCCGGCAACCAGCCGGGTTCGAGATCTTCCAACAAGGACAACAGATGCGGGAACGCACCCAGGGCACCCAGTATCAATTTAGTGGTCTGACCGACCCGTAGGGGTCGCAAATTGCGCGAAGATTGCGTCGAAGCTGCTTCTGATTGGAGTCGGTTGCCTCTTCCAGCAGTAGTCGCTGCACTTCTGACGCTTTTCTGGACGACGTCCGGGCTCAGTTCGAGATAGCTCGAGAACTGACGGATGTAGTGGGCACGCTCAACCGGATCGGCAACTGCATGCAGATATGCTTCGACCTTGCGCGTCGCGTCGGCCGTGTCCCAGGCGTGGTGCGCAACGCCTTCGAGCGCATGCTCGATCAGGTGATCGAGTAGAGGTCTGGCAGCCTCCACACAATCGCGCAAGGCGGCCGCACCTTTGTTCACGAGCAGAGTGTCGGGATCCTCACCCGTCGGCAGGAAAGCTGCGCGCACGCGCAGACCTTCACTGAGCAAGGAGCCTAGGCAACGTTCCGCCGCTTTCTGTCCGGCTTCGTCGCCGTCAAACAACAAGACGACTTCGTTCGTGTAGCGGCGAATCCGCCTGGCATGATCCCGACCCAGCGCAGTACCGCAGGGCGCCACGCCGTTGCGGATACCGGCACGGTGCAAAGCGATCAGATCGAAGTAGCCCTCAACGACGACGACTCGACCCGCTTCACGGATCGCGTCGAGTGCGAGAGGAAGACCGAAGAGCACACGACTCTTGTGGTAGACCGGACTCTCGGGCGAGTTCAAGTACTTGGGACCGTCACCGTCGCCCAGAAGCCGGCCGCCAAAACCCAGCGTATTGCCGCCCGGCTCGGTGATTGGAAATACGATACGCCCTCGGAAACGATCGTAGTGACCGTCCCCCGTCTGGCGCTTTCCGATCAGACCGACCTGCTCGGCGGCCCTCAGCATCGGGTCGTTTCGGTTGAGTTTCGAAACCAGACCATCCCAGCGAGCGGGTGCAAGCCCGATCGCAAAACGCTCGATCAGATCTTCGGGCACACCGCGCTCTTCCAGATAGCGGCGAGCCGCAGCACCGTCGGGACCTCGAAGCATGTCGCGGAAGAAACCCGACGCGATCTCATTCGCTTGATAAAGCTCGGTCGAGCGGCTCTCCGAACCGCCGCCAGTCTCGGGTACGGTCACACCGTATTCGCGGGCGAGCAGGCGAACTGCATCTGGAAAATCGAGACCGTCGTGGCGAATGCGAAACGCGAAGACGTCCCCACCGGCGCCGCATCCGAAGCAGTAGAAAATCTGCTTGTCTTCGTGGACCTGGAAGGACGGAGTCTTTTCGTCGTGGAAGGGACAGAGGCCCCAGTGTCGGGGACCCTGCTTCTTTAAGGTCACGTAGCGACCGACCATCGAAACGATGTCAGCTCGCTCGCGCACCTCGTCTACAACACTGTCCGGAATCCGTCCCACTAACTGACCTGCGCCCTCTGGCAGCACCCTTGGGTGGCCGCTCGCTCTCTCGGACCAGCTTGAACGAAACGGGGCCCGGAGCTCTACGCTCCGGGCCCCGAATAAATCAGTTCTGTGTTCGCAGCTTCTTCAATGCCCGCTTTCGTGCGGCCAGCGCCTTCTTCTTGCGGCGGACGCTGGGCTTCTCATAGTGCTCGCGCTTGCGAAGCTCATACATCAGACCCGCCTTTTCACACTGCTTCTTGAAGCGCTTGAGCGCGATCTCGAAGGACTCGTTCTCTTTTAGTTTGATACCAGGCAGAGCGTTTTCCTCTCTGAGTCTTATTGCGAATGGATCTTTATGAAGTCTTGTCGCGGGCTTTCCAGGCTCGGTCTCGCGGGAATCTGATGCTTCACACGCTGTGGAGAGTGAGGTGAAATCGACTTTCGCCTCGTCCCATGCCCGCGTCAAAAAACCTGCCGAGTTCTGCAGGGGCCAGCGCTTCGAACGGGCCGGGAGGGTCCTCGCTGTGCGTGGAGTCAGAGTGGGATCGCTGGAAAAACCTTTGAAATTCAGTGGTTTACAGTCCGTACTGCGAAATAGGAAACTAGCACAAGTGTTTTGGGCTGCGCAATATACGACTGGCCACATATGGCTGGAATCAGCAAATGGTCGGACCAGAGGCCCTATTCTGGCCTGTGCATGCCGTTGGCGCCAGCGAAACGTTCAGGGGGCTTCGATGACGGGTCGGACCAGGATCCCGGAAGCGGCCAGATGAGCCTTGGCCTGGGCGATCGAGAAGGTTCCGAAATGGAAAATGCTGGCTGCCAGTACCGCTGAGGCAGCCCCACCGCCCGGCGCATCATCCAGTCCTTCGCGCAGGTGCTCGAGGGTGCCCGCGCCGCCCGAGGCGATCACGGGGATGCGCAGCGCATCGCTGATGGCCCGCGTTAGCGGCAAATCGTAGCCGTCGCCGGTTCCGTCGCGATCCATGCTGGTGAGCAGAATCTCGCCGCAGCCGGATTTCTCCATGAGAACAGCCCACTCGAGCGCATCGACCCCGGTCGGCCGGCGGCCTCCGTGTGAATAGACCTCCCAACCCTTGGATGGATCGCCCACTGCGCGCCGCCGGGCATCGATCGCCACGATCAGATTGGCCGAACCCAGGCGCTCAGCGGTTTCGCTGACCAGTTCCGGGCGCTGTAGCGCAGCACTATTCAACGAGACCTTGTCGGCCCCGGCGGCGAGCAGGGCGCGCACGTCGTCGAGCGAACTCACGCCTCCGCCCACCGAAAAAGGGATCGCGATGCGATCGGCTACCTGCGCGACCAGGCCGAGCATGGTGCCGCGATTCTCGTGGGTGGCGTTGATATCCAGAAAGCAGAGCTCATCCGCACCCTGTGCGTCATAAGCCGCGGCGACCTCAACTGGATCACCCGCATCGACCAGGTCGACAAACTGGACGCCCTTCACCACGCGCCCTTCCTTTACGTCCAGACACGGGATGATGCGTTTGGTCAGCACGCCCCGACCCGCTGGATTGCATCGGCGAGATCCAGCGCACCTGTGTAGATCGCCCGGCCGACGATCGCACCGGCGATCACGCGCGTGCGCGCGAGTTCCAACAGGTCTTCGGTACAGCTGACTCCACCCGATGCGATCACCGAGAATTTCGTCGCACGCGCGAGCTGTTCGGTCGCCGCGATGTTCGGTCCCTGCATCATGCCGTCGAGCGCAATATCGGTGTGCAAGACCGCACCCAGAGGCGATCCCGCGTAGCGCGTGAGCAGTTCCAGAGGTGTGACCTCGCTGGTCTCCATCCAACCGTGGACGGCGATGCGGCCGTCCCGCGCATCTACTCCGAGCACGATGCGATCCGGGTACTGTTCGGCAACCTCGCGCAGAAGCTCCGGTTGTTCGAGCGCAGCGGTTCCGATGATCACGCGTTGCAGACCCCGACCGAGCACGGATGCCACGCGCTCTGCACTGCGCACGCCTCCACCCACCTGAACGGGGACGCCGCCGGCCGCACTCACGATCGCGTCGATCGCATTCTGATTGCCTTCGCCGCCATCTCTCGCGGCGTCCAGATCGACCACGTGAATGCGTGTCGCTCCTGCGGCCACGAAGCTGCGGGCAGTTTCAGCGGCGTCGTCCGAGAAGACCGTCTCGCGCTCGTAGTCGCCTTGAACCAGGTTGACGACGCGCCCGGCACGCAGATCGATTGCGGGGATTACCTCCACTGGCGGATCTCCGCAGCGAGTTGTCGAACGAGTTCTCCCGATCCGTAGCTTGCAAGAGTTTCGGCGGACACCCAGCGAAAGCGTCGCTGGTAGGCGCGCTGGAAGGAACCGAGGTCCTCACTCAACCCCCGTTGTGTTTCATCGTAGATCCCGCGCCAGAGCAACACACCGTCCGGAGTCCGCAGTTCGAGATCGAACCAGACCGCAGCCGGCCGCCGTGCCGAAGCTCTCGAACCCACTCGCGCGCGATAGCGCTGCAAGTTGACGAAGAGCAGCGCATCGACGCCAAACGCCGAGGCGAGAGCCCTCGAGCTGCAGAGCGGGTCTCCGCCGGCTGGACACCTGGGCTGTCGGGAATCCAGATCGGCCTTGAGCCAATGAGCCAGAGCTTCCGGTGGCGCAAAGGGAATGCCGCTCCAGATCGTGAGGGCCTCGACCAGACGCGAAGCGACCACACGGCTCCCGTCCTCGTCCACGCGCAGCTCCCCGCCAGACGGTGTCGGCGCGATCTCCACCGGCATGATGCCGATTCTGTTCACCGCGTAGGCTCGCGACGGGTCGAACGTGTGCACGGTAACGGGCTTGGCGCAGGCGCCGAACAAGAGCAGCGCGCACAGGCCGACAAGCCCCCTTGCAAGAAGGAGCCTCGCAGTCGGGCTGCTCATACCGACCACTCACAGAACCGCTCCAGGAGAGCAACTCCTTCGTGTTGGCTCTTTTCGGGATGGAACTGCACACCGACACAGTTGCGAAAGCCAATGGCCGAAGGAAATTCCTCTCCGTAGCTGGTTCGCGCGAGCCAGTACTCGGATGGGACCTGATTCGCCCGATATCCGTGTACGAAATAGAAATAGCCCCCGCGGATCACGGGATGCTCGGTTTCGGGTTTCACGAGGTTCCAACCCATATGCGGTACTGCGAGTTGGATGTCTTCTGGGAACGCGGCGACCCGACCCGGGATCAGGCCCAGGCAATCGCAGTCTCCCTCCTCCGCCGTTTCCAGGAGCAGTTGCATGCCGAGGCAGATCCCGAGGAACATGCGTCCGGAACGCACGTATTCCCGAATCGCTTGCACGAGACCGGCCGCGTGCAGCTTCTGCATCGCATCGCCACAAGCGCCAACGCCGGGAACGACGAGCCGATCGGCGCTGCGCAAGGTATCGGGATCGCGCGTAACGCGCGCGCGCCCACCCACGCGCTCGATGGCGCGGGCGACGTTGCGCAGATTCCCCATCCCATAGTCAACGACAAGGATCTCATCGGGGGACGAACTCATAGAGAGCCTTTGGTCGAGAGTGCACCCTTGATGCGCGGATCCAATGCGGTGGCTTCGTCGAGTGCGCGGCCCAGAGCTTTGAACACACCCTCAACGATGTGATGCACGTTGTGCCCGTAGGCGCACTCGACGTGCAGATCGATGCCGGCGTTCATACAGAACGCGTACAGAAAGTCCTCGACCAGAGACGCGTCAAACTCCCCTACCTTGTTGCGCCGCAGGTCCACGCGGTAAACAAGGTAGGCACGATTCGACAGATCCAGGTCCACACTGACGCGCGCATCGGCCATGGGAATGCGGGAGGACCCGAAGCGGCGCAGACCAGCAGCGTCGCCAAGAGCTTCGCGGAGCGCTTGACCGAGCACGATTCCCACGTCTTCGACCGTGTGGTGCTGGTCGACTTCGAGGTCGCCCTTGGCTCGCACCTTCAGATCGAACAACCCGTGGCGGGTGAACGAGTCCAGAAGGTGGTCAAAAAACGGCATCCCCGTGTTGATCTGCGCATCACCGCTACCGTCGAGCTGCAGATCTATCTGGATGTCGGTCTCGCGCGTCTTGCGGGTGATGCTTCCCTCTCGCGATGGGTTGTCGGCACTCATCGAACGGCTCCTGATTCTGGCTTCCAGGCGGTTTTCTGTCTCGAGATTGAGGACATCAGCCCTTGGACTCCGGATCACCGCCGGGCTCGGCGCGGGCGCGCAACGCCCGGGCGTGTGCGTCGAGCCCTTCGAGGTCGGCGAGCAGCGCGGCTGCGGGTGCGACGCGGGCCAGCGCGGCTGCGTCAAACTCGATCAGGCTCATGCGCTTGATGAAATCGTCGACCCCGAGCACGGAAAAGAAGCGAGCGGTCCCGCCGGTCGGCAGTGTGTGGCTCGGGCCTGCGATGTAGTCCCCGAGCGGAACGGGACTATAGGGACCGACGAAGACCGCGCCGGCGTTTCGCACCCGGGGCAGCCAACGATTGCCGTCGCTGACGAAGAGTTGCAGATGCTCGGCGGCGTAGCGATTGGCCAGATCGACGGCCTCCTCCAGATCGCGACATACGATCACGGCACCTCGATCCGTAAGCGAGGTACGCGCGATCTCGGCCCGGGCGAGCGAGCCGATCTGCCGACCCACCGCGGCGACCACTTCCCTCGCGAGATCGGAGTCCGGAGTTGCGAGGACCACGCTCGACATCGGGTCGTGTTCGGCCTGGGCCAGAAGATCGGCTGCGAGCAGATTCGCGTCCGCACCGGACTCGGCGACCACGAAGACTTCGCTGGGTCCGGCTTCGGCGTCGATCCCCACCTGCCCGAACACCTGACGCTTGGCTTCCTGGACGTAGGCGTTGCCCGGCCCCACGATCTTGTCGACCCGCGGCACACTCTGGGTGCCGTAGGCGAGAGCCGCGACGGCTTGCACTCCACCCATGCGGAACAGCCGCGTCACAGCCGCGAGTCGCGCCGCTTCCAGAACCGCCGGTGGCAGAGTCTGGCCAGGGCTGGTCATGACGCGCTCTTCGACTCCCGCGACACGCGCGGGGATTCCGACCATCAAGACACTCGAGGCCAGCGGGGCGGTGCCCCCGGGAATGTAGATAGCGGCGCTGTCCACGGGTCGGATCAGCTGGCCGAGTGTTTCACCGGCGTCTTTCCGGGTCCAGGACCTGGGCGCCTGTTCGCGATGAAATCGCTCGACACGGGCCGCGGCATCGGCCAGAGCCTGGCGCTCGGGATCCGGGAGCTGCGCCGCCCCAGCATCGATCTCCTCGCGGCCCAGCTCCAGTTGATCGGCTCTGAGGCGGTAGCCGTCGAAACGCTCTATGGCATCGAGCACCGCGTCATCACCGCGTTGACGCACATCTGCGATGATCTTCGCCACGGCGTCCTGAATGCGGTTCTCGTCGATCGTGCGGCGCTCGATGAGCGTCGCGAACTCGCTGTCGAAATCCGCATCGACGCTGGAGAGCAGGCGCAACAGGACCTTCGCCACCATCTCACTCCGCCTCGCGCAAGATGCGTCCGCCGAGCCGCTCCAGCTTGGACTCGATCCGTTCGTATCCGCGATCGATGTGGTAGACGCGCCGAACGTGGGTCACTCCGGTCGCCGCCAGACCGGCAAGCACGAGCGAAGCGCTCGCCCGCAGATCGGTCGCCATGACGGGCGCTCCGGAGAGCCGGGTCGGTCCCGAGATGATTGCCGTGCGACCGTCGATCTCGATTTCCGCGCCCATGCGGCACAACTCCGGTACGTGCATGTAGCGGTTTTCGAAGATGGTCTCGGTCACGGCGGAAACGCCCTCGGTCTGCGTCAACAACGTCATGATCTGCGCCTGCATATCCGTCGGAAAACCGGGGAAGGGTGCGGTCTTCACGCGCACCCCGCGCGCGACGTCACCGGGGCGCAGGCTGATCGAGTCGTCATTCACGCGCACGTCGAACCCGATCTCACTCAATTTCCCGGTCACGGAGACCATATGCTGGGGATTGACCCCCGTTACTTCCACTTCGCCTCGGGTGACTGCACCCGCGCACAGCAGCGTTCCGGCTTCGATACGATCGCCCGCCATGAAATGACGCAGACCGGACAGACGCGTCACTCCCTGCACGCACAGACTGTCGGGGCCGCTCTTTTCGATGCGCGCACCCATCGTGCGCAGTACGGCGATCAACTCCTGGACCTCAGGCTCCATCGCAGCATTTTCGATGCTGGTCTCGCCCTCTGCGAGGCACGCAGCCATCAAGACGTTCTGGGTGCCATTGACGGTCGGCAGATCGAACACGACGCGCCCGCCGCGCAGTCGATCGGTTCGAGCTTCGACGTATCCGCCTTCGAGTTCGACCTTCGCGCCCAGCGCCTCCATGCCTTTCAGGTGCTGATCGACTGGCCGGGCCCCGATCGCACAACCACCGGGCAACGAGACCCGAGCGTGGCCGGAGCGCGCAAGAAGCGGTCCGAGCACCATGAATGACGCTCGCATCGTGCGGACCAGATCGTAAGGCGCTTCGATGCGGGTCGGCTCCCCTCCCTCCACGGTCAGGGTGTCAGGAGATTCCCAGCCGGTTCGCAGGCCGAGATGATCCAGAATGGAAGCCATCGTTTCCACGTCCCGCACGCGCGGCACGTTGGACAGCGTCATGGTTTCGTCGGTCAGCAATGTGGCCGCCATCAAGGCGAGCACGGAGTTCTTGGATCCACTGGCAGCGATACTGCCGGAGAGCGGTGTTCCGCCTTCGATGGTGAATCGATCCATGACTCAGTTCTCCCGAAACACGGCCTGGATCACGCGATCCACCCCGGCGAGATCCTGGATGATGGCGACTTCGTCCGCCCCGGAGTCGCGCAGCACTTGTTCGACGGCCGATGCTTGTCCGATTCCGATCTCGAGCGCCACGAAGCCGGGACGCTTCAGGCAGTCCGGTGCCTGGGCGGCGATTTCGCGAATGACGCGCAGACCGTCCGGACCGCCGTCGAGCGCGAGTTGAGGCTCGCAGCGGACCTCGGGTTGCAACGTTGCCAGGTCGGCTTCCGGAATATAGGGGGGATTGGAGATGATCAGGTCGAAACCTCCGCCGAGTCCGCTCAGATCGGCGGATTGGACGAGCTTGACGCGGCCGCCGAGTTCCAGCGCTTCGAGATTCCGGGTCGCGACCGCCAGAGCCGCGTCGGAGCACTCGATTGCGACGATCTCTGCCTCGGGGAGTTCGCGTGCGAGGGCCGCGCTGACGCAACCCGAGCCCGTGCCCAGTTCGACCACTCGCCGGGGAGCGAGTTCGACCGCTGCCCGGACCAGGGTCTCGGTGTCGGGCCGCGGGATCAAGACGTCCTCGGACACCCGGAACGGCATCGACCAGAACTCCCGAACTCCGGTCAGATAGGCGACGGGAGTTCTGTCTTTGGCGCGTCGGCGCACGAGTTCACGAAAGCTTGCGCGATCGGCAGTAGCCACCGGCTGATCGAAAGCCAGATACAGATCGAGTCGCTTCATCCCCAGCACGTGTGCCAGGAGGACTTCGGCGTCGAGTCGGGCGGTTTCGATCTCGTGCTCCTGAAAGAACCCAGTCGTCCAGCGCAGGAGCGAGAGCAAGGTCCAGGATTGCTGCGTCATCCTTCCAGCTCCCGTGCTTCCAGATCGACGACTACCTGCTCGATCAATTCACCCAGATCGCCTTCCATGACACGTTCGAGCTTGTGCAGAGTCACTCCGACGCGGTGATCGGTGACGCGATTCTGAGGAAAATTGTAGGTCCGGATGCGTTCACTGCGTCCGCCGGTTCCGATCTGGCCCTTGCGCTCGGTGGCGCGCTCGGCGGCCAGTCGGTCCTGCTCTGCGTCATAGAGCCGCGAGCGCAGGATCTTCATGGCCCGCGCCTTGTTCTTGTGCTGGGATTTCTCGTCCTGACAGGTGACGACCAGGCCGGTCGGAAGATGCGTGATGCGCACGGCAGAGTCAGTCGTATTGACGCTCTGCCCGCCGGGCCCAGAAGCGCGATAGACGTCGATACGCAGATCTTTATCCTCGACCGTCACGTCGGCCTCTTCGGCTTCGGGCAGGACGGCCACGGTTGCGGTGGAAGTATGGATACGGCCCTGCGACTCGGTCGCGGGTACCCGCTGCACGCGGTGCACGCCGCTCTCGTGTTTCAGCCGACCGTAGGCTCCCGAGCCCGTGATGGTGGCGATGACTTCCTTCATGCCGCCACCATCGGTCTCCGACGCGGAAAGGACTTCGACCTTCCATTTGCGTTCGTCGGCGTAGCGGGAGTACATGCGAAAAAGGTCGTGGGAAAACAGCGCCGCCTCGTCTCCGCCGGTTCCGCCGCGGATCTCGATGACCACGTTGCGGCTGTCGCGGGGATCCTTGGGGATCAGGTGGCGTTTGAGCTCGGCTTCCACGATTTCGATCTGGGGGCGAATCTCCCCCAGTTCTGCCTTGGCCAGCTCGGCAATTTCTGCATCCGAGTCCCCGAGCAGATCTTCGTTGTCGGCCAGGGCCGTCCGCAGCTCCTTGAGCCGCCGATAGGTTTCGACCGTGTCGCGCAGGGCCGCCAGCTCCTGGCTGACCTCGCGCAAAAGATTCGGGTTCGAGGCAATCTCGGGCGTCGCGAGCTGGGCCTCCAGCTCGTTGTACCGGGCTTCTACCTCTTCAATCCGATCGAACATGGGAATTCCGAGCGTCGAAACGCACTCAGCCCGCAGCACGCGAGACGAGCGCGGGGCGACATCGGGCGAAAGCTAGGGGTGAAGGGAGGAGATAGCGTGGGCCTGAGAACCCACAGGGATCAGCTCTTCTTCGCGTAGCGGAGCCGGAATTTCTCAACCTTTCCGGCGGTGTCCACGATCTTCTGCTTACCCGTATAGAACGGATGACAGGCCGAACAGATCTCTACCCGAATTGCGTCGACGGTCGAACGAGTTTCGAACTCATTCCCGCAGGCGCAGTGAACGCGCATCATTTTGTACTCGGGATGGATATCGGGCTTCATGGGGTGGCTACCCTAGCTCAGGGTCCCGGGCGACTCAACCGGAATCGGGAACCGGGACCGGCAAACGCTGGATCCCCTACCTGCTCATCGAGTCCATGAAGGCGGCGTTGTCCTCGGTCGCCTTCAGCTTGTCGATCAGGAATTCCATGGAATCGACGCAATTGAGCGGGTTGAGGACCTTTCGCAGCAGCCAGATGCGCTGAAGCGTGTCGTCGTCCATCAAGAGTTCCTCGCGGCGGGTCGAGCTGCGACTGAGGTCGATCGCGGGGTAGGTGCGGCGATCCGCCAGTTTGCGGTCCAGATGGATCTCACAGTTTCCCGTGCCTTTGAACTCCTCGAAGATCACTTCGTCCATGCGCGAGCCCGTATCCACGAGCGCCGTGCCGATGATCGTCAGGCTCCCACCCTCTTCCACATTGCGCGCAGCGCCAAAGAAGCGCTTGGGCTTCTGCATGGCATTTGCGTCGACACCGCCCGACAGGATCTTGCCGGAATGTGGGATCACGGAGTTGTGCGCGCGGGCCAGTCGCGTGATCGAGTCGAGCAGGATCACCACGTCGCGTCCGTGCTCGACCAGGCGGCGCGCCTTCTCGATGACCATTTCAGCGACCTGTACGTGGCGTGTCGGCGGTTCGTCAAACGTCGACGAAACGACCTCGGCCTTCACGTGGCGCTGGAAGTCGGTCACCTCTTCCGGACGCTCGTCGATCAACAACACAATCACGATGGCCTTCGGGTCGTTACTGGTGATGGCATTGGCCAGATCCTGCAGCAGCATGGTCTTGCCCGCCTTCGGCGGCGATACGATCAACGCGCGCTGGCCCTTGCCAATCGGCGCGACCAAATCGACGGCGCGAGTCGTCAGCTTCTTGGACTGGGTCTCGAGTTTGAATCGCTCGTCCGGATACAAGGCGGTCAGCGAATCGAACTTGATGCGCCGATGCGCTGCGTGGTCGCGATCGAAGTTGACCTGATTGACCTTTAGAAGCGCGAAGTATTTCTCACCCTCCTTCGGCGAGCGAATCTGCCCTTCGATCGTATCGCCGGTTCGCAGGTTGAAGCGACGAATCTGCGAAGGCGAAACATAGATATCATCGGGCCCGGGCAAGTAGCTGGAATCGGGCGAGCGCAGGAATCCATAGCCGTCCGACATCCTCTCGAGCACGCCTTCGCCGAAGATCTCCCCATCTTCCTTTTTCATTTCCATCTCCAGGATGGCGAAGATGAGTTCCTGCTTCGTCATGCCTCCCATACCTTCCAGACCCTGGGCGCTGGCCATCTCCGACAGGTCGGTGACATTCTTCTGCTTCAGTTCCTTGAGATTCATCGAGGTTCCTTCATTTTCAGAATGGGCGTTCTCGGATGGCGGTTGGAGCGGGTGCAGGACGAGACGGGGCTAGAGAAAGACCAGGGGCACGAACTGAAGACCTGGGAATGAATCGGGCGTTTCGGGTCCGAGATTGAGGGCTCAGCCCGTGGCGTGTGGCATGCGCACGTAGTGCAGCATGCGTCCGCCAGTGCCATCGCGGCGGTAGCTGGGGTAACGCTCCGGATGGCAATGCGTGCAGGCGCCCACGTGTTCGATCTGCGCTTGGGGAATTCCCGCGCCAACGAGCTGGGCGATATTCAGCGCGAGAAGATCGAGCATGTAGTGGCCGGAGCGCACAGCCTGGAACACACTCGCCTGCGAGATCCTCTTGCGTACGGGTTCGTCGACCTCGTAACAACAGGGGCCGATATGCGGACCGATTGCGACGAAGAGGTTCACAGCCGACACGCCCGCCTCCCGCTCGAGTCGTCGTGTGACGATTGCGGCGATCCCATCGGCACTGCCCCGCCAACCGGCGTGCGCGGCGGCCACGACGCGAGCATCTCTGTCGACGAAGAGGACCGGCACGCAATCCGCCGTAACGATTCCCACCGCCACCCCGGGCTCTTGCGTGAACATCGCGTCCGCTTCCGCCCCTTTGGGAATTCGCGGCCCGCGAAGCACTTCGGTTCCGTGCACCTGCTTCGCACCAAACACGTCACCGGGTGCAGCCGGGTCAGCCGATCGGGTTCCAAAACCGTGATCGATGTCCAACTCGTTGAGCAGATCCGAGGTCTCGTAGCCCGCCGGGTTCATCCTGGAAGCCCCGCGATGAATACGGAGAGGTCTTCGGGAAGTTCCGAGACCAGACGCACGCGCTCACCGGTCTTCGGATGATCAAAACCCAGTAGCGTGGCGTGCAGGGCCTGCCGGCCAAGTGAGCGACCGAGCGCAGCACGTCCACCGCCATAGACGGAATCGGCGACCACCGGCATTCCGATCGAGGCCAGATGAACGCGGATCTGGTGCGTTCGACCGGTTTCGAGGCGCACGCGCAGGAGGGTTGCTTCCTTCAGTCGCCGTTCGACGCGCCAGTGGGTACGTGCTTCGCGCCCGCCACTGCTGCGCGTCGTGTAGCGTTTGCGATCCTTGGGGTGGCGTGCAATGGGCGCGTCGATCGATCCCTCGTCCGCACGCGGCGTACCGCGCACGAGTGCCAGGTACTCGCGATCAATGGAGTGCGCCTTGAACTGTTCGGCGAGGCTCCGGTGCGCCACGTCGTTCTTTGCGACCACGAGAACCCCGGACGTGTCCTTGTCGAGCCGGTGCACGATACCGGGTCGCAGAACGCCGCCGACCCCCGAGAGATTGTCGCAGTGATGCAAGAGCGCATTCACGAGGGTTCCAGCGCGATGTCCGGCTGCGGGATGCACCACGAGACCCGCTGGTTTGTCGATTGCGATCACGTGTGGGTCTTCGAGCAGCACGGTCAGCGGAATCGCCTCGGGTTCCACACTGGACGGTAGCGCGGCCGGAATACTGCCACTGATGCGCTGCCCCGAGTTCAGGCGGTGCGATGGTTTGGCGAGGTGCCCGTCCAACATGACGTCACCGTCGTCGATCAGGCGCCGCGCTTGGGCGCGCGAGATCTCTGGCTCCAGTTCGCCCAACGCAACATCGAGTCGCTTGCCCACGTGCGTTTCGCCGACTTCGTGCGTGAAGCTCACGCCGGATCCCGACCCGCTACCAGATGTGGCTGGGCAGACCGCGCATCGGATAGATGAGCACGTCGACCAGCGCGTGATTGAAAATGCGCTGCTTGTCCGGCAGCGAAGAATCTACGTTGTGGTCGTAGTACATCCGCGCCTGCTCCAACTCGGGCGCCAGGCGGTCGAGCAGATCGTCTTTCTCGATACCGATACGCAGCTGCTCACCCGCGTAGAACGCGACATCGGAGAAGATCACGCGCGCGAAACGTCGCGCGCGTCGGGGGTTGGAGATCAGGTCCACTAGTCGCGAACTCCAAGACTGGCCTTCATGCGCTGCAAATAACTTTCGGCGACCGTCGTCGGGGAAAGCCCGATGCTCTTGGCGTATTCCTTGACGAAGCCGCGCACATAGACCGTTGCAGGCAACGCTTCGTACTCGTTCGCCTCGATGTTGTTCAGGTAGTCTTCGTTGACCTTGGTCAGCGAGGAGATTTCGTCGAGTTCGATACCGAGGCTCATGCGCACGGCACGCAGGACCGTGCCGTCGTACACGCCGTCCGATGGCTCCAGCGATTCGTCCAGTTCGACTTCGGGTTCGGAATCCTTGGGCGGAGCCCGCAGAGGTGGCTGCGGAGCAACGCGCTCGGCGGTGATACGAAGCTCGGGGGGTTCCGCGCTCGGTTCGACGGACGACTCGACCGTCGCTTCCAGGGGGACTTCGGTACTGCTGGCCACCTGCGCCTGTTCGACGTGGCTCCTGAGCCGTGCATCGTACTCGCGACGCAACTGCGGATCGGAAAGCACGGCGTAGGCTTCTTCGATGCGGCGCAGGATCGCGGCGGTTTCGTCGGTGGAAAAGACCGAGTAGGTCGCGGTTGACGAAGGCTCCCAAGTAACGCGAGCGATCCGGTAGGCACGTTCGATCTGCTTGGGTGTTCCGCCGCGCGGCACTTCCAGCAGCTTGTAGAAATCCTGGTCCACAAGCGGTTTCATTGCTCAGCTCCCCAAGAGCTTTTTTACGATTCTGCGGATATAGAGTGCGCCATCGGCGCGCGGGTAAGCGAGAACCAGAGGCCGCCTCTCCTTGACGGATCGCCAGGCGAAATCATCGTAGTTGATGTAGCCCACATAGTCGACGTTGATCCCGAAGAACTTCCGACACACGCTGCGGATCGAGAAACCCATTTTTACTTCTTCGCTGTTGCGAACCTGATTCACGACTAGCGTAGGGGAGAACGCCGCGATCACTCCTCGCACTCGTTGACCTTCTTCCGGGGAGATCCGATCGATTTCATCCAGAAGATCGGAAGGAGTGCGAATGCCGCGCTCGTTCCGCTGGTCCATGGCCATGCGGACCAGATCGCGAACCGGCGAATCCTGCAAGGCCTGCGAAAGTCGACGATAGAAAGCGGCTCGCAAGAAAGCGTACGCGTTCTCGATCGCCGTCGGTTCAGGTGTCGTGACCAGGAACGCCTTGTCTGCGTCCAGAAAGAAGTCGACCGTCGAGCGATCCGTGCCCGCGGCGAGATCGAAAATAACAAGGTCAGCAGGAAGTTCGCGCACTGCAGCGAGAAGACGCTCGCGTTGTTCAGTAGTCGTTTCGGCTTTCCCGACCTTCCCGATTGCGCCGATGATCAATCGCAGACCGGGGATTGGCGTTTCGATGGCCGCCTTGTTGAGATCGACGACGCGGTCTTCGAGAACGTCTGAGAGGTTTACGCGTTCGCCTCCGCGCACACCCAGACAAGTGTGGAGGTTTGCACCTCCGAGGTCCGCGTCGATCAGGATTACGCGCAGACCGGAGCGAGCCGCCACTGTCGCGAAGTTCGCGACCAGAAAGCTCTTGCCGATCCCCCCCTTGCCGCCACCCATTGCCCAGACGCGAGTCTGCTTTTCCGGAGCGTCTGCTCCGTCACCTTCGGCAGAAGGATCACGGCGTCTAATGCTGAGCCAGCTCGGCGTTCCCGTTAGACGCATTGATAATCGAGAGAAAGGGTCCCCACTCCGGGTAAGTTTGCCCCCATCCGACGAAACCTGCCATGGGTGTCCATCGGGGACGCTGCGGACGGCGCTTTAAACGCATGCCCGCCTGCCGGGGAGTACGGCCTCCCTTGATCCGATTGCAGTCCAAACAGCTGCAAACGACGTTCTCCCAAGTGGTCCGACCGCCTTGTGAGCGGGGGATCACATGGTCGAGATTCAGGTCTGCTCTACCCAGCTTCTGGATGCAGTACTGACAGGTATTGCGATCGCGCGAATAGATATTGGCCCTGCTGAAGCGCACGTGGCGGCGGGGCATTCGGTCGAACGCCGCGAGCAGGATCACGCGAGGAACCTGGATGACTCCGCCCACGAGGCCGGCGACGGCCTTGCCGGGTTCGGGCGTGCGGGCGCGCCACGATTCGAAATCGAATGTGTCGTACTCGGCGTCGACCGCCCGAGCCATCCCTCGATACAAGAGGACAAAGGCGCGTCGTACCGATGTTACGTGGATCGGTAGATAGGACCGGTTCAGTACCAGTACTGAAGCCTCAAGCATGCGATTACCTTAGCCGGAACGGGCACTTCGATCAACGAAGAGTTTCCCGAAGGCCATGCTGATCGCTTCGATTTCGGCATCGCAAAGGGTTCTGCAGTCCAGCTGGATGGCGTCTCGGTGCACGCGCACCAGAATCGCTGGCGAACCCGTACGCAGGAGTCGCGACAGCTCGTTGGCGTTGCGCCCTTTTCCCGATTCCTGCGACCGGCTGGGAATTCGCACGACCCAGCTGGGAAGCTGGATCTCGGGAAGTGCGCCACCGCCGACCGAACTCGACAGCTCTTCGACCGTGGCTTCGGACCAGCCAACGGCCACAAGGGCAGCGGCCAGGCGATGGGCCCGAGCCGCCAGCGCAGCGGGAGGCTCGAGCAGTTTGCCGATCACCGGAATCTGTTCCGCTCGATCGTCGAGCAGGGTGCGAAGGGTCCAGTGCAGCGCGGCCAGGGTCATTTTGTCGACGCGCATCGCGCGCGCCATCGGATGACGCCGCACGCGCTCGATCAGTTCGGCGCGTCCCAGCAGGATGCCCGCCTGCGGTCCGCCCAGAAGTTTGTCACCGCTAAACAGCACCAGGTCCGCACCCGCACGCAGGCCCTCCCAGGCCTCGGACTCGGGGACACCGTGTTCCCGCAGGTCGACGAAACTGCCACTGCCCCGGTCTTCGACCACCGGTACCGAGCACCGCGCTCCGAGCTCGGCCAGCTCCGTCAACTTCACATCAGCGGTAAAACCCTCGATGCGGAAGTTGCTGCGGTGGACCTTCAGCAGCATTCCGGTCCGATCGTTGATCGCTCTCTCGTAATCGCGGAGATGTGTGCGGTTGGTCGTGCCGATCTCTCGCAGACTGGCGTGGCTGGCCTCCATGATCTCCGGTACTCGGAAGGAACCTCCGATTTCGACCATTTCCCCGCGCGATAAAACGACCTCGCGCTCGGCGGCGATCGCTTCGACTGCGAGCAGCAAAGCGGCGGCGTTGTTGTTCACTACGTGCGCTGCTTCCGCGCCCGCGATCAGGCACAGCAATTCGGCGACCCGTTCGGTTCGCGAACCGCGTTGGCCACTGGACAGGTCGAGTTCCAGGTCGGAATAGCCCGACGCGGCGCGCGCAACTTCGCGCGCGGCGTCCTCTGCCAACGGTGCCCTTCCCAGGTTGGTGTGGAGCACGATGCCGGTGGCGTTGATGACCCGGACAGGCCAGGGCTGGCTGAGGCGGGCGGCCCGGGCCCGACTCAAGCGCGCCAACTCCTCCAGTTCCACGGAGACGTCTTCGCGACCCGCGAGAATCGCACTGCGAGCCTCGGCCAGCACCCCGCGGGCCCCCGCGAGAAGGCTCCATCGGGGCAGTTCCACATCAATTCCGGAGGCTTCTACCAGTTTGTCCACAGGCGGTAAACGCCTCACGCGTGCATTGACCGCTTCGGAGCCTTCCATTAGGGTCTCTTCATCCTCAGTACGAGCCTCGAAAGGTGTTCCATCTTATTCGGGCTATCGCCACGGAAGGACGTCCAGCATTACGTCCACCACAGGAGGCCTACTCAACCACGAGCGCGAACCGTACTCACGCGCGCTACGGGCCACCTGTTCGATTCTTACTGATATGTTGAAACTTTCCAATACTACGGTACCCCATCGATCCGACCCGGTGTCGGCCGCGAAGACGAGCATACTCGCCCGCGGCCGCCGAACGGACGTGGCGCGGTACCCCAAAGGGATCTTTGATGCGAAACGAAATCTTCGTGAACGTCAGCCCGCGCGAAACGCGGGTGGCGCTCCGGGAAGCCGACAAGGTTGTCGAGCTTCACATCGAACGAGTCAATGAACGCGGCGTCGTCAGCGGGATCTACAAGGGACGCGTAACCCGGGTTCTCCCGGGCATGCAGGCCGCTTTCGTCGACATAGGCCTGGATCGGGCCGGCTTCCTGCCCGCCGGTGATTACCGCGCCGACCTGGATGATGTCGACCTCGACGACGACACCAATGGCGGCAACAACCGAGGTGGCCGCGGGCGCCGAGGCCGGGCGCCAACTCCTCAGATCGAGGACGTCCTCCAGGAGGGCGCCGAGGTCGTCGTTCAGGTTTCGAAGGAGCCTTTGGGCACGAAGGGCGCGCGAATCACCTCGCGCATCTCGTTGCCGGGTCGACACCTGGTTCTCATGCCCTGGGCCAATCGGGTCGGCGTTTCGAGACGCATCGTGGGGGATCGCGAACGGCGGCGCCTGCGACAGATCGTAGAGAAGTTCCGACCGCGCGAACTCGGATTCATCGTGCGCACCGTTTCGCACGGGGTCAGCGAAGCCGATATCAAGGCCGACATCGAATACCTGACCAGCCAGTGGGAGCTGATCCAGGAAAAGCTCAAGGAGCACAAGGACGTTCCCGCCCTGGTGTACGAAGAGCCCGCGCTGCACCTGCGAGTGCTGCGGGATCTGGTCTCGCACGAAACCAAGCAGATTGCGGTCGACGATGCGGATGCCTACGGGGATATGCAGGCCTTCGCTCACAAGTTCATGGCGGCACCTCGCCCCCGCATCACGCACTACCGGGGCACTCAGCCCCTGTTCGATTCACAGCGTGTCGAAAACGAGATCGAAGAGGGTCTGGGTCGCAAGGTCTGGCTGAAGTCGGGCGGCTATCTGATCATCGACCAGAGCGAAGCGCTCACTGCCGTAGACGTGAACACCGGCCGTTACACCGGGGGTAAGGGTCGAAATCTCGAAGAGACCACGCTCAAGACCAATCTCGAGGCGGTTCGCGAGATCGTGCACCAATTGCGCTTCCGCAACCTGGGTGGGTTGATCATCCTCGATCTGATCGACATGGAGATCGCCGCCAACCGCGAGAGGGTCTACAAGTCACTGGTCGAAGCGCTGCGCGAAGACAAGGCCAAGGTCAATCTACTCAAGATCTCCGAGCTCGGGCTGGTCGAGATGACGCGCAAGCGCACCCGGGAGAGTCTCGAACAACAGCTGTGCAACCCCTGTCCGGTATGCGAGGGCAAGGGCTACCTGCAGTCGAGTCAGACGACCTCGAACCGTGCTTTCCGGGAGTTGCCGCGTGCGGCCACCTATCTGCGCGGTGAAACGTTGCGACTGCACTGCCATAACGAAGTAGCCGAGATTCTGACGAACGACGCGGCGGAAACCGTCGATCTGGTTCGCGAGCGCCTGGGCCGGAAGGTCGAAATCGTGGCCAATGCCACCTTCCACCCCGAGCAGTTCGAAATCACCTCACATGGACCCCGTATCCCCAAGGCCGAGCCTGTCGCGGAGCCGAAGCCTGTTGCGGCCGAGCCGGAGCCTGTTGCCGCCGAGCCCGAAACTGCGCCGGAAGCTGAGGCCGCGCTCGAGGCCGAGCAGAAGGCTTCGGAAGAACCCGAAGAGGACGTTCCGACGGTTGACGTTCAAGCCTCCGAAACGCCTGACGCGGAGCAGGAAATCGAGAATCCGAAACTCACGAACGTCAATGGAGCGGATCGGGCGGCAGATGCCGAACCAGAAGCCGCTTCCGAGGAACAATCCGGCGCGGAAGTCTGAGCCACCCCTGGCGGATTAGCGACAGCGGACGGTTTCTACGCGGCGCTCACCGCCGCGGCCTCGTACTTCGACTCGATACTGGGGTTCAAACCCGAGTGATTCCGCGGCCAATCGGGTATTGAGCACGGCTCCGAAGCGATGGAAAACGGTGCTGTGCGACGAATTGCGGCCCAGTGCCGTCTCGATCAGAGACACGGCACCGTTGACGAAGCCCGGAACCGTCAACAGTCCGAAGCGACGCTCGTTGCTGCACAGTTCCGAGCGCGGAAAGACTTCGCGACCGGAGATATTGTAAGCACCGGGCCGGTCGGAATGCAGCGCGAGCACCAGCGCCCGCGCCACATCGCGCTCGGTAACCACCGAGAAAATGGGGTCGAAACCCAGTGGAGTCGAGCCGCGCTGTAGCGGCGGCGAGTTCACGAAGTCCCCGTTTTCGGTCACGATACTCGCGGCGCGAAGAATCGTCATGCTCAGTTTTGGATCATTGGCTTCCCGCTGACAGATCATGTCTGCATCAATCCAGGAGCGGACTTCAGGATCTTCCTCGGCGTCGTAACCCAATAGCTGGCCTTCATCAAAGACACTGGCGTTACCGGGCTCTGGCCGGTAGACGAAGGCGGTCGACAGGTAGACGAAACGCTCGATGCAACTCTGTTTCTGGCATTCCTCGACGAGACGACGGGTTTCGGAAACCAGTACGGAGACATTTCCCGGTATGTGCTCGCCCGGTGGATTGCTCGTGAATGGCAAGTGCAACACGGAGTCGAGCCGCGCGCGGGCGAAGCGCTCGGAATGGAAGAAGTTGTTCAGATGACGCGCCTTCGCCAGATCGAGGCGCTGGTAGGCGCACTTGTCGCGATAAGCTTCGAAGAAGCTCGGTTCGGGGCCAGTCCCCATGCCCAGTACCAGGGACACGTCGGGATCGTGGTAGAGCACCTTGACCAGTCGTCTCCCGACTGCAGAATCGACGTGTGTGATCAGAACGCGGCGCATCGCGGACTCACAATCGCTTGCTTCGGCGTGCAATCACCCTCTGATCGAGGGTGACCTGAATTCGCCGCCGCACCTGCTCCGCCATGTAACGAATGGCGTGAGGGTCCTTGATTGCTGTTACTGGAAACTCCTCGTAAAAGCGGAACGGATCGCCGTACAGGATCTCGTACTTCACGGGATAGGGAAGCAAACCCAGGGGGCCTAGCAGCGGAAACGTGGGCGTGATCGGGAAGAACGGCAAGCCGAGTAACTTCGCAAGCGTCTTGGAATTGTGAAGAATTGGCGCCTGGTCGTCCGCGCCCACCACCGCGACCGGAATGATCGGCACGCGGTACTTGAGCGATTCCTCGACAAAGCCAAGGTGGAAGTCCTGCAGGACGTAGCGTTCGGCTGCGCGCTTGCGCACCCCCGCCATACCTTCGGGAAATACCAGAACCAGTTGATCGTCGCGCAGTAGTGCGCCGAAGTTCTCGCGACTTCCGATCACTTGCCCGACTCGCGCGTAGAACACGTTGACGAATGGCAGCTTACCGGCCCAGCGATCCACGACACTACGAGCGAGTCTCGAGGGTTGCGCTCGCAACATAATATCGACCACGATCATGGCTGCATCGAAAGGAAGCAGACCTCCGTGGTTCGCGGCCAGGATCGCGCCCTCTTTCTCGGGGATCACCTGATGGCCGTGGCTCTCGACCCTGAAGTAGTTCTCGTGTAGCTGCTTGAAGACGGCCAAAGCTCGGCGGGCGACGCGACCGTTGAGCCCGAACGAATCGTAGTGACGGGCATCATGGCGGCTGATGAGGGATGCGATGCGCTCCTCGTCTTCGCGTTCGAGCAATACCCCCGCGAGTCGATCGAGAATTCCGGCCGCTTCATCGCCTTCGTCATATCCGGGAACTTCCGGAACTGGCGGACCCAGATCGGGCGGCGCACTCGACTGGCGGTTCGTCGGACGACGTGGAGGAGGCTCGTCATCGTCATCGACGAGTTGGATGCTGCGCTCGCGAAGGCGCAGCAGGTAGGGAAGCGTCCCATCGCTTTGAAGGAAGGGATCGCTGCCTAGCGATTGGGATTTCCGGGTGTCCTTGCTCATTTCCGCAACTCGAAAGCCCGTGCTGGCGCGCCGGAATCCAGTTCTTCGGAAATCGCTGCCATCCAGCGGGCCGCAGCAGAGCGCGGTGCGTGTTCGAAAATCGTCTTGGAACGACTCTGGGCTTCGTCGATCAATACGGAATAGCCAAGGACCGTGTCGGACAACTGTTTCGGAAAATGTTCTTTCAGCTTCTCGAGGATCTCGGCCGCCATTTTGGTTCGCCGTGCGAACGTGGCAATGACCATGCTGATCTGCAGCGCCGGATGATCGAAACGGGTGCGCACCATCTCCACGGTGCGAGTCATCTCGGCCGCGCCGTCGAGTCCGAGATATGTGAGTGGAACCGGCAGTACGACCTCACTCGCGGCGAGCAGGATGTTGAGAGTGATCGAACCGAATGAGGGAGGCGAATCGAACAGAACATAATCGTAGCCTGTGACTCGCTCGAGTGCGTCACGCAGAAAGAAGTACTCCGCGCCATCATGCTCAGCGGCTTCCTGTGGAAAGAGAGCGAGTGACTTGTTGGATGGAACAAGATCGAGATTGGGATGACGCGCGCGCACGATCGGCAATCCCGGGCGCGTGTCCTCACCGAGAACTGCGTCCAACAACATATCGAGTGCCGTCTTGCGAGCCGCACCCACATCGACGCCAAGTACTTTGCCGAGTTGACCCTGAGGGTCCAGGTCGATCAGCAATACTCGCTTGTCGAGAACGCGCGAGAGGTAGTCGCCGACACTCGATGCAAGTGTCGTCTTGCAGCTACCTCCCTTCTCATTGATGAAGGCGATGCGACGCGTGACGGACCCCCCCCCAGACAGAATCGCCTACCGACGGAAAACTGAACCGCGTCAAGGCTCTTGCTTGAGGTCTATTCCAGGATTGCGTTGCTGTCAATCGCGAATTCGGCAAAGAAGCAACAAGGGCTGCACGAAGTGCCGCGCCGATCGGATCAACTCCCCGATCTGGAGAGACGACTGCGGATCGAATCCGAAACCTCGGCGGTGTGCGCGAGCCTTACCGGGGTAATTGACACCCGTCCTTGACGCAGGACAGCGAAGTCCATCTCGGGAAGGACATCGGCTTCGTTCCGAAGTCCACCGGCGAACTGGTGGGAGTAGACTCCGTCCTCTTTTTGCCCGAACAATGCGCCGTATCCGACCGGGGCGAGCTGCGTCACGACTCGCGGTGTATGGACATCTGCATCGCGCCCGAAGTTCACATTGATCAGGTCCGTCCCCTCGGGGAATCGATCTTCGCGCACGGTCCGCACGATGTCGGCCGAGATTTCGGCCGCCCGCTCCCACAAAGGACGCGATCGCTCCCCAAGCGCCTCGCGCTTCCAGTTCCGGTCGCCGTCGACGACCCCCAACGAGAAGGCGAGTGCCGGAAGGCCCGCAATCCAACCCTCCATTGCGGCCCCGACGGTTCCGCTCGAAAGAAAGAAACCGAGCCCTGCGTTGAGTCCGATGTTCACGCCCGATACGACCATGTCGGGCGGCTCGTCGAACAGCGAATGGATGGCGAGATTGGTGCAATCGGCGGGGAAACCCCCAACTGCCGTCATCTCGATACCCTCTCGCTTGACCTTCTCGATCGGGATGTCGGCCCAGCGGGTAATCGCCTTGCCGATCCAGCTGCGCTCCCCGCCGGGCACCACCACCCGGACCTCGGCGATCAACGCCAGGGCCTTCACCAGCGGCACGAGCGCCGGTGAGTCCACCCCATCGTCGTTGGTTACAAGTAAATAGCTCAACGCGCGGCAGGATAGCTCTCTGGTGGGTATTTTCCCGTAGCGATGACAATTGAAGACCCAGATCCCCTCGTTCTCGAGGGAATTCGCAGCCAGATTGTTTCCCACGAGCCGAGTCTGGTGCCTTCCCCGGCGGAAACCCGGGGCCACGCCGCAGTTGCGCTGGTATTGCACGAACCTGAGGACGGCAGCGGACCGGAGCTGCTTTTCATCGAGCGTGCCGTGCGCGAGGGCGACCCCTGGTCCGGACAGATGGCCTTCCCCGGAGGGCGACGAGACATCATTGACGCAACGATGGGGCATACGGCTCAGCGCGAGACCCTAGAAGAGGTCGGCGTAGATCTCGCGACCCCGATCGGGCGACTGGACGATGTGATGGGGGGGCCGAAATCGCCAAAACCCGCGCAGATCGTAATCTCGTCCTACGTGTACGAGCTTCCCGAACGGCCGACGATCATCGCCAACCACGAGGTTCAGTCCGCAGTCTGGGTACCACTTTCCTGGATCCTGCATCGCGACAGCTCCCACGACTATCGCTTCGAACGCGCTGGATTCAGCGGCTCGTACTCGTCCTTTCGCTACCAGGGCTACACGGTCTGGGGACTGACCTACCGCGTACTGGAACTGTTCTTCGACGTTGTCGGGCGGCAGATGCCGCCCCGTCGTTGAGAAACGCGGGCTAGGGAATCTCTGCACAGGGAGGATTCGAGCGAGAAGCGGGAGTCGCCGCCTGAGCAAGAAGCGTGATCCGATCGCAGATCCGTAGATCTGCAGAGGGTCGCGCGACGCAGCGCAGGCGGATGCATCGCGCTTCGCAG
>JAAELY010000354.1 GCA_024226335.1 bacterium | reverse complement strand
GTCTTTACCGCGTCGGAAGCCGCATTTCCTCGATGAAGCGCGCATCGATCCAGTAGATATCGGTGCTGCCATTCTCGGGTCGCGACTGCGCTTGATAGAGCGAGGCCCAGGTAATGCGATCGGCGGAGTCTTCCAGGCGTGGTCTGGCGCTCGAGAAGAAGAAATACTTTCCGTCCGGCGAGAGGGTCGGACAGAAGTCGGAAGGGTCGGCTTCCATCACCTGCCCGAGGTTGCGCGGTGGGCTCCAGGAACCCTCATGTCCGCGAAAGCTGATGAACAGGCGGCCCTCACCTGGGCCTTGTTCGTGACCGCGGGAGTTGAAAACGATGAAGCTCTCGTCCGGGGCAATCAAGGCATCGCCTTCGTTGGCCGGGGTATTGAGGACGGGGCCAAGATTCTCAGGCTCGGTGTAGTGGCCATCGACCTGCGTCGATCGGTAGATGTCACTGCCGCCGATTCCGCCCGCTCGTCGCGACAGGAAGTAAAGGGTGCCGTCCGTGGTCAAGCTCGGATAGAACTCGTTGGTTTCGGAATTGACCGACGCCAGATTGACTGGCTCCGACCAGGAATCTGTTTCGGTGCGGTCTACATACCAGATATCGAGGTCGTTTTCCGGCTCACTGCCACCTGAGCGCGAACGGTACGAGCAGAAGAGCAGCCGCCTGCTGTCGGCCGAAATGCACAAGTCGACGCCTGAGCTGCTCCGCGTGAAGGATGCCACCTCAGGCTCGCTCCATACCCCACCTCGCTCGCGCGAAACCATGATTACCCAGTCGATCCCGACGTCGACGGCGTAGTAGAACTCTTTGCCATTCGGAGAAAAAACAGAGTTCAATTCATTCATGCCAGTCGAGATGATTCCAGGTGCGAAGACC
>JAAELY010000353.1 GCA_024226335.1 bacterium | reverse complement strand
TGTGCCAGGGCGCAGGCCACGTAGGTCTTGCCGACGCCGGTGGGGCCGGTGATCGCGATGTTGTGATGCGCGTCGATCCAGGTGCAGGTCGCAAGCTCTCGCAGCTGCTTGCGAGTCAGGGCCTTGCGCGGCTCGGTGTCTTCCATGCAAGCATTCGGGATGCGCAGCTTCGCCTCGCGCAGAGCCCGCGCGAGACGCTTGTTCTGTCGCTCGATCCACTCGGCATCGACGAGCATCCCGAGACGCTCGTCGAAGCCGAGTTCGTGGATCTTCGCGTCCTGTTCTTGTGCCTCCCAGGCACGCAGCATTGCGGGTAGCTTCAAGCTCCCGAGTTTCTCCTTGGTCGGTTCGATGAGCATCGCAGGGCTCTCCTTCTCAGTGGTAGTAGTTCGCACCGCGCACGTTGCGGTGACCGGGTCGCTTGGCGGGGTTCGGTTCTTCGATCTCAAGCTCGACCTGATCGAGACCGTGTTTCAGGATTGAGTGCACGTGTCGGTACGAGCGCGCGTGTACCGCCACGGCCCGCTTGCAGGCGGACTCGAGTCGATCGTGGCCGTACTGCTTGGCGAGCCGCAAGATCCCCAGGCACGAGCGGTAGCCCTGCTCGGGGTGGCGACGCTCTTCGAGGATCGCGGCGACCAGGGTCCTGGTCTGCGGTCCGATCGTCGAGCCCCAGTGGATCAGCCGCGATGGTGTCCACTCCAGGTGCTTGCGGTGCGCCTTGGGCATGTGCGCTGCAGTCGTGCTGAAGCCGGGATCGTCCTTTCGCACGTGCGTGCCGACACGCTGACCCCGGTGGAACACCTCTACGGTGAGTACCGTCGCGCGGATCTCGACTCGTTCTCGGACCAGCGCATACGGCACCGAGTAGAAGTGCGTGCCCAGCTGCACGTGGTAGTCGATGTTCACCCGCGCAGACTTCCACTCGGTGTACAGGAACCGATCTCGACAGAGCGGTCGCAGCGCCGGACGGTCGAGCAGCTCGAAGCGCTCGCGGCGGCTCTGGCCATAAGCTCGCATGAGACGATCGTTGAGCTCGACGAGCAGCTCGCGGATCCGCACGTTCATCTGGCCGACCGAGTACAGCGTCTCGTTGCGCAGCCGCGCCACGATCCAGCGCTCGACGACCAGGACGGCCGCCTCGGCCTTCGCCTTGTCCCGAGGCTTGCGAGGCCGCGCCGGGATCACCGTCGTCCCGTAGTGCTGAGCCCAGTCCTCGTAGGTGCGCTGCAGTCCCGGCTCGTAGCGACACGCGCGAGTCACCCCGCTCTTGAGCTGATCGGGGACCGTGACCTCCGCGACGCCGCCGAAGAACTCCACCGCGCGCGTGTGGCTTGCGATGAAGTCGTGCGACCGCTGCGTCTGGGTCACTTCCGCAAACGTGTAGCTCGACGCACCGAGCACGGCGACAAACAACTCGACCGGCGTCCGCTCCCCGGTCATCCGGTCCACGATCGAGGGCCGCTTGCCCGCGTAGTCCACGAACATCTTCTCTCCAGCTCGGTGCAGCTGGCGCATCGTCACTCGATGCTTCTTGCACCAGCGCCGGTAGTGCTCGCAGAACTGCGTGTAGCCGTAGCCGTCAGGGTGCTGCTCGCGGTACTCCACGTGCAAAAGCGCAAGCGTCACCCCCTTGCGCTGCCGCTCCGTGTGCAGCCACGCGCAGTCCGGCAACACGCGCCCCCGCACCGTCGTCGGCGTGCTGTAAAGCCGCGCCTCCAGCTCGGACTCCGTAAGCGATGCGACCGCAGGCCAGTCAAGCTCTGCCGCTGCGGCACGCTGCAGCGCTCCGCTGATCGCCCCCATGCTCACGCCCAGGCTCCGCGCCACCTCGCGATGCGAGCGGCCCTGCGCCCACTTCTGTCTCAGGATCTCTTTGGTCTTGCGCATCGACAGTCTCGACCCGGCCATCTGCCCCCCTTTCAGGGGGCCTGCTGGTCTTCCGGACTGTCCGTCGCCGCTCCCCCCTGGCGTGGGGGTATATCACCGCGTTCACGATGACCGAAATGAGCGTTCACGATCCCGTTTTCGGTGTTCACGATGACCGAAATGGGTGTTCACGATCCCGATCTACGTGTTCACGTTGCTCCGAAACGCGCAATTCCACGACCAGGCGGAGATTCCTATACAATCCCGCAACTGAAACATGCCTATGTCCGAGTTGAGAGAGTTGCTGGCCCCCCATTACGCAGTCGTCAAGGCGATCCACGTGATTGCCGCGGCGCTCTGGTCGTTCAGTACCATGGTGGCATACGCTTTCTATCTGAAACCCGCCATCCGGCGCTTCTATCGCAATCCGGATGACGAGCGCGCCCGCGAAACGCGCAATCGACTCATGGAATCTTTTGATCGCGGTGCGGCCTTCGAGCACTGGGCGCTGTTGATCCTGGTCATCACGGCCGTGCTGATGCTCTGGCTAGGAGGCTTCGATCTGACTCGCTGGAGTTTCATCGCCGCCAAGCTGTGGATCGGCATCCTGATCATCTTTCCGATGGAAGCGGTAGACATCTATCTGTCGCATATGGGCGGCAGCAAGGAACGAATTCGCAAGACGGGAGACATGGAGCGCTACGAGCGGATGATGGGGCACCACTGGACCTTCTTTCGCATCACCGAGCCGCTTGTCATGGGTTTGATTCCCCTGATGTTCGTCCTGGCTGTCGCCAAGCCGTTCTAGTGTCCGGGCGATCTGTTCGCGGATATCTAGGAAGGAGCGCGAAGTGAAAGAGATCACCGAGTCGTCGAGACGGGTTCCCGTAATGGCGGAAACCGATGTCCTGGTCGTCGGAAGTGGTCCGGGCGGACTGTCTGCGGCGTTGGCTTCTGCTCGAGCAGGCGTCGATACCATGCTGGTGGAGCGCCACGGTTGCTTCGGAGGCAATATCACTCAGGCCATGGTCGGAACCATCGCCTGGTATCGACACGACGCGACCGTGGATGCCGGAGGCATCGGTGTAGAGTTCGAGCACCGGGCGCTGGAGATGGGCGCGAGCCTCGACGATCCCGACGGTCAAGGACAACTGCTGGACGCAGACATGTTCAAGTACGTGGCCGACACTCTGGTACTGAAGGCCGGCATCGTTCCCGTGCTTCACTGCTTTAGCGTCGATACGATTCTGGATGGTGACGCCGTGAAGGGCGTGATCACCGAGAGCAAGTCCGGCCGGCAGGCCATTCTGGCCCAATGCGTGATCGACGCCACGGGAGACGCCGATCTGGCTCACAGAGCCGGTGCACCGTACTCCGTGTTGCCGAAGGAAAAGCGCATGCCGGTGACGACGACTTTCGGTTGCAGCGGTGTGGACGTGTCGGAGTTTCTCGCATACGTACACAGTAATCCTTCGCGCCTGGCCGACTGGGCGAACAGGACGTCGGGCAAGGAAGACGATCTGTTCTCGACCTGGATCGTGGAGCCTTTCAATCGCGCGAAACAAGCCGGGGAGATTCCCGAGGAGGCGACGATCGGCGGCTACTGGGGCGGCCTCACCGAGGCGGGAGAAGCCACGAACATCAACGTGGCCCACACGCTGGGTGTGGACTCGATCGACGTTCGGGAACTGACCCGGGCGGAAATCGACGGTCGTCAGAAGGCCATCTGGGCGCTGGAGGCGCTGAAGAACTACACACCCGGTTTCCAGAAGGCTCGACTCAGATCCTTCAACTCATCGCTGGGAACCCGGGAGTCGAGGAGGATCGACGGGGAATACGTTCTCAGTGAGCAGGACGTGAAGAACCAGGCGGTTTTCGACGACAGCATCGGGATATTTCCGGAATTCCTGGACGCCTATGGCGAGGTCATCATGCCGACCACGGGACGCTACTTCCAGGTTCCCTACCGCATCGTCGTTCCGCGGCGGATCGAGAATCTTCTGGTCGCAGGAAGATCGGTCTCTGCTGAGAAAGCGGCTTCCTCGGCGACCCGCCAGATGATGTGCTGTACCGTCACGGGGCAGGGCGCGGGTGTCGCCGCCGCCACTGCCGTCCGCCAGGGTGTGCCGTGCAGGCAGGTGAACCTCTCGCAGGTCCAGAGAGTCCTCGAGAAGCAGGGCGTCAGAATCGCATAGCGAGTTTCTGATTGCAGATGTGTGGCTGCTGATCGCCTAATATCTCTTTGCGGATCGAGCGGTGAGGGCTTCCGCTCTATTCTCGGCCGCAGGTGGTTGCTACCATCGACCGATGATTTCCCAGAGCATACCGACCCGGGAAGACCTCGAGCGCGCGAAGGAGATCGTGCGCCAGCATCTCCCGCCCACGCCGCTCCAGCGGGTTCCGGGTCTCTCGGACCTGCTCGGTTGTCAGGTCTGGGTCAAGTACGAGAACCACCTTCCGATCGGCGCTTTCAAGCTTCGCGGGGGGGTCCATCTCGCGGCGACGCTCCCGGTCGATGATCGGCGCAACGGTCTCTACACGGCGTCGACCGGAAATCACGGACAGTCGATCGCCTACGCCGGGCGCCTGCTCGGTATTCCGGTGACGGTGGCGGTACCTCTGGGAGCCAATCCGACGAAGGTCGCCGCGATGCGCAGCCTGGGTGCGACGGTCGAGTTACGGGGGCGCGACTTCGACGAGGCCCGGGAATGGATTCAAGAGCGCGCGCAGAAGGAAGGCGCTCGTTTCGTGGGCCCGACGGATTTCGAGTTGATCTGTGGCGTCGCGTCCTACGCGCTGGAGATTTTCGAAGCCCTGCCGGACGCGGAATTTCTGCTGGTTCCGGTCGGGGCCGGTAGCGGAGCCAGTGGCTGTTGCATTGCTGCCCACGCCCTGGCCCGGGAGTGTCGAGTGATCGGTGTACAGGCGGAGTCCGCTCCGACCCAGTACCTGACGTGGAAGGCAGGGGAACCGGTCTCGGGTCCCATGGAAACCGTGGCGGAGGGAATTGCGACCCGTGTCCCCTTCGCGAACACGCAGCGCATCTTGCGCGACCCGGAGTTGGGTCTCGACGACTTTGCGCTGGTGAGCGATGCCGAGATGGAGGAGGCAATCCGGCTCCTGCTCCGTCACACGCGAAACGTCGCAGAGCACGCCGGTGCCGCGCCGCTGGCCGCCGCTCTGCGGCGGAGAGGCGAACTCGAAGGACGTACGGTCGTTCTCGTGCTCTCCGGCGGGAACCTCGACTACGACGAACTGCGACGCATCGTGGCCTGAGCGCCGCACCCGAAAGCGGGAATCTCGGCGACGGTTCAGTTCCCGTTTTCGGAGCGCTGCTCCATGACGCGTTCGACTGTCTCCACGATGGCCAGAGTTCGCGGATCCAGTTCGATGTTCACGCGCTCTCCCTCTTTTTTGCTGCCGAGGTTGGTCAGGCGTAGCGTTTCGGGGATGAGATGGATGTCGAAGCCACCGGTCGGATCGAGCTTGCTGACTGTCAGACTCGAGCCATCGACCGCGATGAAGCCCTTGGCGAAGATGTACTTCAGCCAGTCCCTGGAGACTCTGATATGCAGATCGCAGATGTCGCCATCGCGCTTGATTCTGGCCACTTCTCCGGTGCCGATCACATGGCCGGCTACGTCGTGTCCGCCTACCTCGTCGCCCACGCGGGCGCTGCGCTCCACCGCGACCGAGTCGCCTTCCTGGAGCTCGCTCAGGGTCGTGAGATCGAGGGTTTCCCGTATGGCGTCGAACCGCACACGGCGGCCGTTGCAGGACACCACTGTCTGACAGACACCGTCGATCGAGACGCTGGCGCCGGGGACGAGGCCTTCTGCGAGAGCTTCTCCGAGTTCGACCTCGTAGCTCAGAAGGTCGGGCTTTCGCTCGATCCGGACCACCGGGAAGGTGCCTTGCGTGATGCCGGTGAACATTTCGTAGGTCTCCAGGCGGGCGGTATGAGCGCCAAACTGGACTCATTCTAGCCCGAAAAGCCGGCGAGAGCCCTTGCGGAGCCGATTGGCCCGTTCATCCCCGAAGGCCATAGATGATCCCGCAACGATCGACCCTTTACAAAGGGTGCGAAACAGGTTGTCATAGGTGCGAAGGTCGCAGAGTGGGAACTAGCCAGTTTTTCAACATATTCCACCCCGATCTAAATGGACCGCGTGATGGCTGAACCCAAGCAAAAACCTGCTCCCGGTGTCACCGACGAGGCAGACACCCCCGCTTCCGACAGGCGTGGTGGTACTCGCGATCTCCTGCTCGAGATCCTCAAACGCCGTGGCGAATCCGACGTAAGCGGGCTGGCTCAGAAGCTCGGGATTTCCGGAGTGGCCGTAAGGCAGCACCTGGGCGGGCTGGAGCGGGATGGGGTCTTGACGCACCGGCAGGAGCGTCGGCCGGTCGGCCGCCCGGTTCGTCTGTACCGACTGACCGATGAAGCGGAGCAGCATTTCCCCCAGAGCAACGATCGCGTGGCTCTGGATCTCCTGGCCCTGGTAGAGAACCAGATCGGGGTCGGGGTCATTGATGACGCGATCGAGGCCCGAGCCGAAGATCTCATCCGCCGCTATCGCGAGCAGCTGCAAGGCGCGAAATCCTGGAAACAGAAGCTGGAGTTGCTGGCCGCGATCCGCGACTCAGAGGGTTTCCTCTGCAGTGTCGAATCGGTGTCTGCTGAGGAAGCGCAGGACGGTGCGCGTCTGGTGCATCACCACTGCCCCGTGGCCTCCGTCGCCACACAGCATCCGCAATTCTGCGCGTTCGAACTCAAGCTCCTCAAGACGGTGCTGAACGAGCCAGCGTTGAAGCGCACGGAACATCTCGGTGCTGGCGGGAATACCTGCAGCTATCAATTGCCGGCGAAGCCGGGCAACAAGAAGCGCGGCTGAAGATATCGCTCCGAAAGGCCTGGCCGGCCCGGTCCTGCTACACCCGTCGAGCAACGCCCTCGGAACTCGCGCTGATGAGCCTCTGGGCTCGCAGGGATCGGCGCAACCACACGGCAATGGCGGCGACGAACAGGAAGGGAACCAGCGCCATCAGGGCAGTGGTTCCGTAGTAGGCCCAGCGCGTCTCTTCTGTCGAGGAGAAACAGACAGAGCAGGCCGCCGCAGTATTCGCGAACAGCGCGACCGATAGCACGACGAGTTGAGTGCAGATTCCGGCCATCGTCAGATGTCCCCTGCGCTCTCTCATCAGAAGTACACGAGCCCGTACAGGACCGGCCAGACGGCCACTACGAACAACCAGTACATGCGAACCGGTTGTAAAGAACTCGAGCCCAGTGCGGATGCTTCAGTATCGACGCGCATGCGTCGCCGCACGTGAAAGACTGCCGTGAGCGCAGCAAGTACGTGCAGCGCGTGTGCCCCTACCAGAACATAGAAGGTTGCCCCGAACAGGCTCGAATGGGTGGTCAGACCGAAAGACACCAGGCGCACCCACTCGTAGCCCTGGACGCCCAGGAAAACCGCACCCAGTAGCGCGGTCGCGGCAAGACCGCGGCGGATTTCGGGGGCACCCGCGGCGAAGGAGGTTCGCCAGATCGTCCAACCACTGGCCAGAAGGATCGCGGTATTGATGCCGGTGGCCAGCACGGGCAGGCGAGGTTGATCCAGAGGGGGCCAGCCCACCGCTCCGGCGCGCAGAACCAGATACGCGCTGATCAAACCGGCGAAGAAGGTGGCTTCGGCGGCGATGAAGATGGCCATCGCCAGAGCACCGTTCGGAACCAGGAGTTGGGGATAGGTTCGAGGCGCAACTGTTTCGGAAGAACTCATCGACAGCCTCAGTCCAGTGGCGGGTAGATCATGTCGGGGATCACTCCCAGGAACATGCAGTAGAGAGCGAGGAAAGCCACGACCAGGATCAAGCTACAGTACAACGGCTGATACCTCAGATGCATGAAGTAGGCCAGCACCAGATAGGCTTTCACGAAAGCGGCGGAGAAGACCATGATCACCGGGACCAGCGGTACGTTCAGCGTGCCGACGAAGATGGAACCGGCCAGCAGCAAGATCAGCAACCCGAAGATCACGTGATAGTTGGGATGTTTGTCGGGAACGTAGGTGCCTTTGGTCACGACAGCTCTCCTTCAGGATGCCAGGTAGAGAAGCGGGAACAGGAAGATCCAGACCACGTCTACGAAGTGCCAGTAGATTCCCACGTACTCGACTCGTTGTGGGTTCTGGCCCTTGCGCACGGCCAACGCCACGACGGTCATGGCGACCATCCCGCCGATGACGTGCAGGGCGTGCAATCCGGTCAGGGTGTAGTAGAACGACCAGAAGACGCTCCGGGCTGGAACGAAGCCCGCGTGGATTTCGTGGCTGTACTCATAGGTCTTCACAGCCAGGAAGACGAATCCACCCGCGACCGTCAGTGCCAGAAGTCGAGCCGCTTTCTGGTAGCGCTCGTGATGTGCGGCGTCGTGGGCCAGCACCACGAAGTAACTACTGGTCAACAACACGAAGGTGTTGATGGCCCCGGCGTTGGTCAGCGTATGGGCGGCCTCCTCGGTCCACTCGGGATAGCGCCAGAGGAAGAGTAGATAGGTGAAGACCAGACCGCCGAAGATGACGATCTCTGAAGCGAGGAACCACCACATGGCCATGCGCCCGATGGGATTTCCCGTACTCTCGTAGACCGGCGGGGTCGCGCTGGTGTGTGCCGAATCAGCCACTTCGGACTCCCCGTCTGCTTCCGCAAGGGAAGCACTGCTCGGACAGCTCTATATGCGATCGAATTCTCACGATGCCAGGTTCTGCGGGAACCAATCCTCTTCGCGGTCCGGACGACTGTACTCGTAGGGTCCCCGGTAGACCTGAGGTTGCTCGGCGAAGTTTCCGTGCGGAGGGGGAGATGGGGCGACCCATTCCAGAGTGTTGGCCCGCCAGGGATTCGCTCCGGCCTCTTCACCCGAGAAGAAACCGCGTACGAAAGCCACCAGAAAGGGAATCTGGCCGGGTAGCAGAATCAGCACTCCGATGGTGGATAGCCACTGCAGTTCGATCGCCTGGACGGTGTTCAAGGAATCGAAAAGCAGCGGGTTTGCGATGCGCCGCTGATGCCCCATGAACCCCAGAGCGAACTGCGGTTGGAAGATCACGTTGATGCCGATCATGGTCAGCCAGAAATGCACCTTTCCCAGCGTCTCGTTCATCATCCTTCCGAACATCTTCGGGTACCAGAAGTAGATTCCGGCAAAGAAGGCCATGAAGACCGGCGGGATCAATGCGTAGTGGAAGTGCGCCACGACGAAGTAGGTGTCGTGGAGGAAGATGTCCGTAGCCGGAGTGCCGAGATGGATTCCGGTGACACCTCCCAGAAGGAAGAGAACGAGAGTCCCTACGGCGAAGAGCATCGGTGTCGTGAACTCGATGGAGCCGCGCCAGAGAGTGGCCAGATACGAGAAGATCATGACCGCGACCGGTACCGAGATCATGATGGTGGTGATGCTGAAGGGTGTCGCCAGGCGCGGATCGATACCGGCGATGAATTGATGGTGGGCCCAGACGATGAAGCTCATGACACCGGTCGCAATGGAAGCCCAGACGATCATCCGATAGCCGAATAGCGGTTTGCGGCTGAAGACCGGCAGGATTTCGCCGATGATCCCCATGCCCGGCAAGAAGATCACATAGACCTCCGGGTGGCCGAAGAACCAGAACAGGTGTTGGAAGAGGATCGGGTCGCCACCTGCCGCTGGATCGTAGAAGCCGGTTCCGACCACCCGATCCAAGAGCAGCATGATTCCGCCGGCCAGCAGAGGCCCGACCGAGAGCATGAAGACGATCGCCGCGACGAACTGCATCCAGATCACGATCGGAAGTTCGAAGAAGCCCATTCCGCGTGGGCGCATATTGATGATCGTCACGATGAAGTTGATGCCGCCCATCAAGAAGGCCGCGAACTCCAGGACCACCGCCAATAGCCAGAATGTTACGCCCAGGTGCCCCCCGGAGTATGCGGCGCTGGCGGAGAGTGGCGGATAGGACGTCCAGCCACCGGCGGCCGCCCCGCCCGGTACGAAGAACGAACTCACCAGGACCACCGTGCTCAACAGAAAGGTCCAGTAGGACAGCCGGTTCAGCTTGGGGAAAGCCATGTCGTCCGCGCCTAGCATCAGCGGAATCAGCAAGTTCGAAAAAGCGGCCAGCAATATCGGCATGGCCACCCAGAAAATCATGATGGTGCCGTGCATCGTGACCACGGCGTTGTATTCAACGAAATTCAGCGTGCCATAACCCGGTACCGAACCCGTGGGTTCGGCCAGTTGCATACGGATGACGTAGGCGAGAAATCCCCCCACTAGTCCCATCACCATTCCGGTCAGCAGGTACTGGACCGCGATGACCTTGTGGTCCACCGAAAACACGTACTTGCTGATGAAGCTCTCTGGGTGTGCGTGAGCGCCGTCCGACATCACTTACCTTTCGCCTGCTGGGAAGCCAGCCATTTGCGGTACGCATCCTTGCTTTCCACCGTGAGTCGCCCCTTCATGAGCGTGTGGCCGAAACCGCAGATCTCCGCACACGGGATGTCGTACTGCCCTTCCTGTGTCGGTCGGAACCAGCCCCGCATGACCCGGCCGGGGACCGCATCCTGCTTGAGTCGTAGCTCGGGAACCCAGAGCGAGTGGACCACGTCCTTGGCGCGAAGCTCGAAGAGGACGGTCTCATCTACCGGTACGTGGAGTTCATTTAGCGTGGAAACATCATCCGGTGTATCGAACTTGCCGTCCGCTCCGGGATAGGTGAATCGCCAGGCCCATTGTTCTCCGGTGATTCGTACCCACTTGCCTTCTTCTGGAAGCTCTTCCTTGATGTCGCGCCAGACCGGCGCCGCGACCGCGTCGATCACCAGGTCGAGGACGAAGACGATGGAGCAGGGGATGAGCACCACGAGCATGGCTCGAAGCGTCGTGCCCGGAAGATACGCGGCACGAACCCCCTGCTTGCGCCTGAAGCGCAGCGCTGCGTAGAGCAGTAGACCTTCGGCTGCGAGAAACCAGATTCCCACGATGACGCTGATGAAGACCAGAAGGCCGTCAATATCTTGGGCGTAGCTTGACGCGGCTGCCGGAAGCCAGCGATCGAACATGGACGCACCCCTTACCCCGCGATGGGACGCGTTGAATTCAATCTCGCGCCGGGCAGTTTGTCAACTTGAAGCTTGAAGAATACTGAAATTGAGTCGATTGCAAAACTTCGAAAACGGTAGCTGTGACTCCGCCAAGGCGCGATCAGGGTAGATTCCCGATGTAGACCACCACGTCCATCACGTCCTGATCGTCCGCCAGAAGGGCCGTCACGGAGGCCATCTGCAGCCCCCGGTCATCGGCCGGGTGCCTTCCGCGCATTCCGTTTTTGAGCTTTTCGAGTTGACGGACCAGGTACCAATCGGCCTGGCCGTTCAATCTGGGAGCGCCGAACAACTCATTGCCTCGAGCCTCGTCACCGTGGCAGGTCGCGCACTGGCGGTAGATCTCGCCGCCGTGTTCGGCATTCCCCTGGATCGAAGCTGTCTTCTCGCGTCCCGAAAGCGTCTGCACGAAAGCCACCACATCGCGCACCGCTTGATCGTTGGGCAGAGTCATGGCCATCCCCCGCATCTGGGCTCCGAACACATCTCCGCTGGCGTTTCCCCGTAGACCAGCGCGGAAGTTCTCGAGCTGGCGGGTCAGATACCAATCGGCCTGGCCCGCGATCTGAGGCGCGCCTTGTTTCTGATTTCCCTCGCCCGCCTCTCCGTGGCAGGTCTTGCAGAGCTGGTACAGGGCTCTTCCCGCCTCGGGGTTGCCTCTGGACGGTTCGGCTGGCTGCGCTGCAGTGTGATCGGCCTGCTCCTCGGCGTCCGCGAATACCGCGGGAGCCGTGCTCAGGATTCCGGCCAGGATGATTGCTCGTGCGATGACCATGGGTACTTCCTTCCGATCCCTTGTTCTTGCGATTCTCCGCTCTCAAAAGCCTTCGGAACCAACGATCGGGATGGCTTTTCGCTCTCGCGAATCGAGGCTGGGTCACTAATAGCTGAAAAAGTTGAGAAATGCAGAAACCGAGCCGAAACCCCGCCTGATTGCTCGAGGCTCTTCGTGATAGCGTGGCTCTGGACCAGTTTTCTCGCCCACTTCTGTCACTCCTCCGGTAACCACGGACTCTGGGACCCCCAATCTCGGATCCTCTTCTCCGGGGATCTGGGTGCCGCACTTCTACCCGACAGCGAGGCCGACATCTTCGTCAAGGACTTTGACGATCACATCCAGTACATGCACGACTTCCATATGTGCTGGATGCCCGCCCGAGTCCTGCGATCCAATGAAAGCCAAAGAAGATCCCGCCGAACGGGCTGCGTAGTTTCCAGAACCCGCGGCAGGGACCAGACGCGTTTCGCAGGCGAGAGTTCTCAGCCCGCGATCGTGCTCGCCAGCACCAGTTGTCCGCAGTAGTAGAGCGGCAGCCCCCAGATGCGGTTGTCGAATCCCGTGGCCACGAAGCGATCGCGCGCCACGGCCAGGTCGGAGACGTAGAACATCAGTGCGCCTAACAGAATCATGGGCCTGCCCACGTTCGCGACCGCTCCCAC
>JAAELY010000352.1 GCA_024226335.1 bacterium | reverse complement strand
CTGCGAAGCGCGATGCATCCGCCTGCGCTGCGTCGCGCGACCCTCTGCAGATCTACGGATCTGCGATCGGATCACGCTTCTTGCTCAGGCGGCGACTCCCGCTTCTCGCTCGATTCCTCCCTGTGCAGAGATTCCCTAGCCCTTGTGAACTCGCTGCAACATCACGAATCTCTCGCTCTCCATGAGTTCCCGAAAACGATCCAGTCAGAGGCGTTCGCCGCAGCGGGCTACGTTCCTCTGGCTCGCGCTGATTGGCCTGGCGTTCTGGATCGGCCGCGAGACCGGTCTGCGCGAGGAAATCGTCCGCAACGAAGCGCCGGGTTTCCCGGTCGAGTTCATCGAACCGAAGCCGAAATCCAGCCTGCTCGGCCCGTGTCGCGTGCTGCGCATCATCGACGGCGACACGGTCGACGTCGACTGCGGCGAACTGAAAGATCGCGTGCGTCTCCTGCACATCGACACACCGGAGCGAAAGGAACCGGGCTTCAGCGCCGCCAAGGCCGCATTGCGCGGATTGATCGACAACCGGGAGATCTTCCTGGACTTCGAAGAACCGGGTGAGTTGAAACGGGGCAAGTACGGCCGAGTACTCGCCTATCTACAGGTCGATGGACGCAATCTGAATCTGGAGATGGTGCGCATGGGCTGGACGGGCTTCTACACGCGCTTCGGAACGGGGCGTTTCGGTACCGAGTTCGAACGGGCTCAACGCGAAGCCAGGAGCGCGCGGCGCGGCATCTGGGGTATGCAGGCAAACTGAGAGTTGTGGTCCGGAGAATGTGCCTGGCATGGGGTGTGCGTAATGCCTGGGAATGCGCGAACTCCCGACCTGTCGCAAGCCGCCCTTCTGCCCCAACCCTGAATGTGATTTCCACCGAACTTCGCAGGGTTGGAAGTTCATCAAGAAAGGCTTCTTCACTCGTGATGTGAACCCCAGGAAGATTCAG
>JAAELY010000351.1 GCA_024226335.1 bacterium | reverse complement strand
TGCATGCCCTGGGCGGTGACGGGTGCGGGCGGGCTCCATGTGTCTCTGCGCGGTGTGGTTCCCGACGAGATCTTCAGCATGATCGATCGACACAAGGTCACCAACTTCAATGGTGCACCGACCGTCCTGTTGATGCTGGCGAGTGACCCGAGCGCCGCGGGAAAGCACTTCGATCCGCCGATCCACGTGTGTACCGGTGGAGCTCCGCCCTCGCCGACACTGCTCGAGCGTATGGAGAAGCTGGGTATTCGCATCACGCATCTCTACGGACTCACCGAAACTTATGGCCCACACGTGCTTTGCGAGATGCAATCCGAGTGGGAAGCACTGGACGCGCCAGGACGCGCCAAGGTGATGTCGCGTCAAGGCGTGCCTTATCCGCACGCGATCTATCTACGTGTCGTCGATGACGAAATGAACGACGTACCGCCGGACTGCGAGACCATGGGCGAAGTCGTGATGCGCGGCAACAATGTGATGCGCGGCTATTTCGACGACGAAGAGGCGACCGCGAAGGCCTTTGCGGGTGGCTGGTTCCACTCCGGGGACGTGGGTGTCGTACATCCCGATGGCTATATCGAGCTGCGAGATCGCAGCAAAGACATCATCATCTCCGGCGGAGAGAACATCTCCACCATCGAAGTGGAGAACACCCTCTATCAGCATCCGGACGTTCTCGAAGTCGCGGTCGTATCGATGCCGCACGAGAAATGGGGCGAGGTGCCCAAGGCGTTCGTCACAGTGAAGCCGGGCACGAATCCCACGGAAGAAGGTATGATCGAGTTTGTCGGCGAGCATCTGGCGCGCTTCAAATGCCCCAAGGCCGTCGAATTCTGCGAACTGCCGAAGACCGCAACGGGCAAGATCCAGAAGTTCAAGCTACGAGAGAAGGAATGGTCCGGGAAGGGCCGGGTGATTCAGGGCGTGGAAGTCGAGGGGGAGTGAGATGGCGAACGTGAACCTGGATCCGCCTGAAACTGCGCCCATCCGCGCGGGCGAAGAGTTCGATACCGCGGTAGTCGAGGCCTGTGTGAAGGAACGGGTGCCCGGTCTCGAGGGATCGATGAAGGTGCTGCAATTCCCGGGCGGACACGCGAACCTCACCTACCTTCTGCAATTCGCCAATCGCGAACTCGTACTGCGCCGGCCGCCACTGGGTCCCGTGGCACCGAAGTCGCACGACATGGCGCGCGAGTACAAGGTGCTCTCGGCGCTCAACGGCCATTTCGAACAGGCGCCACACGCGTATCTGCTCTGTGAGGATACGAGCCTCATCGGCGCGATCTTCTTTGTGATGGAACGCTGCGTGGGAACCGTCGTACGGGGCAGCATGACGCCAGATCTCGAAGCCGTACCCGATGCGCGCAGGCGCATGAGCAATACGTTGATCGACGTGATGACCGACTTTCACGATCTGGACTATTCGAAACTCGGCCTGGACGATCTCGGCAAGCCAGAGGGTTTCGTGCAGCGCCAGGTGCAGGGCTGGAAGGGGCGCTGGGACAAAGCGAAAAACGAAGAGAACCCGCTTTTTGAACGCATGTTTGAATGGCTCGTGACGAAGATGCCGAGTTCAAGCGGTGCCTCGCTCGTCCACAACGATCTGAAGTTCGACAACGTGATCTACGAGACTGGCAATCCCGATCACATCGTCGCACTACTGGACTGGGACATGACGACCCTCGGCGATCCCCTGATCGACCTCGGTACGCTGCTTGGCTACTGGGCAGAGGCCGGTGATCCGCCCGAACGAGGTGCGACGACCGCGCTCACCGCACAACCGGGTTTCCCGACCCGGCGCCAGATCGCCGAACGCTACGCAGAGCGCCGCGGTGTGGCGATCGAGACGATTGGCTGGTACGAGGCCTTCGCGCTCTGGAAGACCGCGGTCGTCTTGCAGCAGATCTACATCCGCTGGGTGCGGGGGCAGACGAAGGACTCGCGTTTCGAAGGCCTGGGCGAACGTGTCCACCTGCTGATCCGTTTCGCGGCGGATGTGGCGAAAATCGACTACGACTGAGTCCGACGACCGACTTCCCTACACAGGCTGGCGGGGCCGGTACACGAGATCATTTTCGAAGCGGAAACGGCCGCCGGGAAAGCCTTCGACGTAGGCTTGCTGCTCGCGATTCTGGGTAGCGTTCTTGCGGTCAGTCTGGAAAGCGTCGAGTGGATCGATGACCGCTTCCACACACCGCTTCGCATTGCCGAATGGGTGGAGAGCGGCTTCGACAACATCCCCCGTGGCATGTACTGGGCGGTCGTCACCGTGACGACTGTGGGCTACGGAATTCTGGCGGTGCCGACCGGAATCTTCTCGTTTGAGCTGGTTCAGGCGACGCGGGCCGTGACTACGCAGGCCTGCGGCAACTGTGGCTCCGAGGGGCACGACCCCGAAGCGGTTTACTGCAAGTTCCGCGGCGCTCCTCTCTGATCCGCTCACCGGCTCAGACATAGCGATGTTGCGGCGCAGCAAGACTCCTTCTGCTAGCCTCCGCGCCCGCTCATGAGTCAGCCCGGCAAGGACATACGCAATCTGGCGATCATCGCCCACGTCGACCACGGCAAGACCACCCTTCTGGATGGGCTGCTGCGTCAGACAGGTGCATTCCGCGCCAATCAGGACGTAGCCGAGCGTGTGATGGACAGTGAGGACCTGGAGCGAGAGCGCGGCATCACCATCCACTCCAAGAACACGGCGATCGACTACGAGGGTGTACGCATCCAGCTCGTCGATACCCCGGGCCACGCCGATTTTGGCGGTGAAGTCGAGCGCGTGCTGGGCATGGTCGATAGCGTGCTCCTGCTGGTCGATGCGGTTGAAGGGGTCATGCCGCAAACGCGCTTCGTGCTGAGCAAGGCACTTCAACACAAACTCATGCCATTGCTGGTCGTCAACAAGATCGACCGTCCGGAGCAGCGCGCGGCTGAGGTTCTGGACGAGGTCTTCGATCTGCTCGTCGAGCTCGGAGCCGAAGACGAGCAGCTCGATTTCCCAGTGGTGTACGCCTCGGCAAAGCAGGGCGGGGCATCGCTCGAACCCGAAGGTCCGCGGGAGGACCTGCGGCCGCTGCTCGATACGATCCTGGAGCGCGCAAAGGCTCCCAATGTCGATCCCGAAGGTCCGTTGCAGTTCCAGGCGGTCACTCTCGACTACGATGAGTTCCTCGGCCGACTCGTGATCGGACGCGTCGCGCGCGGCCGGCTCGAAAGGGGGGCCACCGTCGTGCGGATTCCCGCTGACGGCGCACCCGAGTCGTTTCGTGTGACCAAGCTCTTTGGCGCCAAGGGTCTGGATCGGGTCGAACTCGAAGTGGCCGAGGCCGGGCAGATTGCCGTGATCGCGGGGGTCGATAGCATCGATATCGGCGACACGGTGTGTTCACCCGATCATCTGGATCCGCTTCCGCGCATCGCAATCGACCCGCCAACGGTCCGAGTGCGTTTCAGTGTCAACTCTTCGACCTTTACCGGTCTGGAAGGCAAGTTCGTCACCAGTCGCCAGGTGGGTGACCGCCTGCGCCGCGAGGCGCTCTCCAGCGTTTCGCTCCAGGTCGAACAGGGGGATCGTCCCGAGACCATGGAAGTCTCTGGGCGCGGCGAACTGCAGATCGCGATCCTGATCGAGACCATGCGCCGCGAAGGCTATGAGTTCAGCGTATCGCGTCCCGAGATCATCGTACGCGAGGTCGACGGCCAGCGCTGCGAACCCGTCGAGGACGTCGTGGTCGAAGTGCCGGAAGCCTTTGCCGGTTCGGTCATGGAGAAGCTCTCTTCGCGGCGAGGTCGCATCCTGCAGCTGACGCAACGCGAAGGCATCAGCGTATTGAACTTCGTCGTGCCCAGTCGCGGGCTATTCGGTTATCGCACCGAGTTCCTCACCGACACCCGCGGAGAAGGCGTACTGCACCGGACGGTTCGCGGCTACGAACCGCACGCTGGGGATCTTTCGAGCCGCGGCGTCGGCGCGATCGTGGCCAGTGAGACAGGCAAGACGACCGCACACGCGATCTGGGGCATCCAGGAGCGCGCCACCATGTTCATCGGCGCGGGAGAACGCGTCTACGAAGGACAGATCGTGGGCGAGAACCGGCGCCCCAAGGACATGAACGTGAATGTGTGTCGCGGCAAGAAGCTCACGAACGTGCGCGCATCCGGGAAAGACGACGCCGCGGTTCTGACGCCGCCCCGTCGCATCACGATCGAGAGTGCCCTGGAGTGGATCCAGGACGACGAACTGCTCGAAGTCACGCCTGAATCTCTGCGGCTGCGCAAGCGGATCCTGCCTTCGAATCTGCGAAAACGCTGATCTGACCCCGGCCCCGCTTTGCGATTGGCCGGGTGTATGCTGACGCGATGCTTCAGACGTTCGATCATGTAGTGATCGTCGTGCGCGACCTCGAGGCCGCCACGAATAGCTACCAGCGCCTGCTGGGCAGAAAACCCTCCTGGCGCGGCATCCAGCTCGACTCCGGCACCGCCAACAGCCTCTTCCAGCTGGACAATATGTTCATCGAGCTGCTCAGCCCGGTGTCTCAGGGTGAAGTGGCCAGGGTGACCCGTGAAGCGCTCGCCAAACAGGGCGAAGGCCTGGGTCTACTCTGTTTCGGGACCGATGACGCGGACGCACTTGCGAAAGAGCTGCGCCAGCGGGGTCTCTCGGCGAGTCCGCCCGTGCCCGGGAGCGACCGCGAGTTCAAGACCGGTGCGCACCGACTCTGGCGCACCGTCTATCTGCCGGAAACCGACACGCGTGGCGTGCGAGTTTTTGGCGTCCAGAACCTTGCGGCTTCCGATTCCCTACCCGCGGTCGAGCTGTCATGCGCGGCCGAGGAGTCAGTATCGGCACTGGATCACATCGTCATCAATACGACCGATCCGGAAGCTGCGATCGATCTGTATCGCGAGAAGCTCGGACTGCATCTTGCTCTCGACCGCAGTTTCAAAGAGCGCGGCGTCCGTCTGATCTTCTTCCGGATCGGCGGCATTACCGTCGAACTAGCGGCGCGCATCGCTGGCGAACCTTCCGACGAACTGGATCGATTCTGGGGTCTCGCCTATCGGTGTTCCGATGTGGACTCTACTCGAGCGCGACTGGACAAGCAGGGTGTGGACGTCAGCGAGGTTCGGTCGGGCAACAAGCCCGGAACCCGCGTGTGCACGATCCGGGGCGACACGTGCGGCGTTCCGACGCTGCTCATCGGTCCGGACGGCGAACCTCGCTGATATAGCCCGGTAAGGGAATTCCCTCGGCCAGTCGCTCGTCATCGATCGCTGAGCCGAGCTCTAGGCTCGTGGGTATGGTGCCCGCCCAGCAATCCAACCCGTAGTCTTCTTCATCATCGACCGGGCCCTTGCTGCGAACCTTGGCCGATACCTCGTCGATCGGGATCTTCACGATCAAGGTGCGCAGGAGTTCTTCGCGGTTCGGACTGCGTACGTCCTCCCAGCGACCGGGAACCATGTGTTCCACAAGCAGGCGCAGGGCTTCCAGTTTTTCGTCGGGGTCGGTCACCTTGCAGCCGGACCCGTAAACGATCACCGAGCGAAAATTGACGGAGTGGTGAAACGCCGATCGCGCCAGGACCAAGCCGTCCAGGATCGTGACGGTCAGGCAGACCCGATCGCCCTTGAGGATGGCGCGCAGCAGGCGACTCGCGCTGGATCCATGTAGGTAGATGTTGTCGCCCGAGCGAGCGTAGCTGGTGGGAATGGCTGCGGGCTGTCCATCGTGGCTGAACGCCACCGTGGCCATGAACGACTCGTCCAGGATTCCGTGGATCGTCTCGCGATCGAAGCGGCCCCGCTGCGGAGATCGTTTGAGCTTGGTGCGAGGGGTGACGGCGTACTCGGACATGGAAGACCTCGCTGGACTGGGATGAAGTGTTTGTTACAATACAAATAAGTGAACGTACTGGTACATAACTCTATCACAGGTGCCTCCGCTGTCGAGATCGCACACAGCATCGAGGCCGCCGTGCGCGAGGGAACGCTGACGCCGGGCCAGTCGCTGCCCACGGTTCGCGGGCTCGCGCTGGATCTCCAGGTGAGCCCCACGACGGTTTCGGCCGCCTACCGTGCGCTCCAGGGCCGGGGGGTGCTGGTCGGAGAAGGTCGGCGGGGCACGCGGGTGAGCCAGCGTCCGCCGCTGGCTGTCTCGCCCGCACCTGCGCTTCCGCCCGGTGCGCGCGATCTGGCCGTCGGCAATCCCGATCTCGCGCTCCTGCCGCCCCTGGGTCCGTTGCTCAGCGGTTTCGAGCCCGAACAGCGTCTGTACGGCGGGGATATTTCGGATCCGCAGCTGATCCGTCTGGCCAGGCGGGATTTCGAGCGCGACGGCATTCCCGCCGAGCACCTGACGGTGGTTGGCGGTGCGCTCGATGGAATCGAGCGAGTGCTACAGGCGCATCTTCGCCCAGGGGATCGCGTGGCGATCGAAGATCCGGGATTCACTGCAGTGCTCGACCTGCTGGCTGCCCTCGGCCTGGTGCCGGTGCCGGTCGGGATCGACGACTCGGGGCTATTGCCCGCGGCTCTGGAGCAGGCCTGTCGGTCCCAGATCGCGGCGCTGGTACTGACTCCGCGCGCACAGAACCCCAGCGGTGCCGCGCTCGACAAACCCCGTGCGCGCGAGCTGCGCCAGCTATTGCGCCGCTACCCCGATGTGATCGTGATCGAGGACGATCACGCGGGTTTCGTTTCGGGTGCGCCCGCCATCTCGTTGTGTCATTCGAAGACTCGCCGCTGGGCACACGTACGTTCGGTTTCGAAAGCGCTCGGACCCGATCTGCGCGTCGCCCTGCTCGCGGCAGACGAACTCACGGTCTCGCGCGTCGAAGGTCGACAGGTGCTGGGTATTCGCTGGGTCAGCCACGTACTCCAGCAGATCGTCGTTCGCCTGTGGAAGGACCGGGATGTTTCCAGGAGATTGAAGAGTGCCGAGCAGACCTACTCTCGCCGAAGAGATGCCCTGCTGAAGGCGCTGCGCGCGAAGGGTATCGAAGCCCATGGCCGATCGGGTCTGAACGTATGGGTACCGGTGCCCGATGAGGGGCGCGTGGTTCAAGGCCTGCTCGATGCCGGATGGGCGGTTGCGGCTGGAGACCGTTTCCGCTCGCGCAGTCAGCCTGCGATTCGCATCACCTGTGCAACACTCGAACCCGACGAGGCGGTGGATCTCGCCGCCGATCTGGAGAGCCTGTTGAAGCCCTCGCGTCGCACGCTCTCGTCGTAGAAATCATTCGCCTCAGATCAGCTTGCCCCGGTACACGGGTGTGGCGGGGCCGATCAGGCGCAGTTGGAAGTCGTCGTCGACTTCGACCTCCAACATGCCTCCGGGCATCGTGACCTCGACTTTCCGGTCGACCAGGCCCTGCCGATAGGCGGCGGCGACGATCGCGCAACTCGACGTTCCCGAGGCCAGCGTCGGTCCCGCACCCCTTTCCCAGATCAATGCCTCGATCTTCGAGCGAGAGCGCACGCAGGCCAGCTGGACATTGGTGCGTTCTGGAAATAGAGGGTCCTTTTCGATCTGCGGACCGAGCCGGCGCAGATCTTCGGCGACTAATTCCGGTACGAAGAGTACGCAATGCGGATTGCCAACCGAAACGCAGGTGATACGCCGACGCGTGTTGCCGATGCGAACAGGCTCGTCGATGACTTCGCGTTTCGGGCCTCTCATGGGGATCGATTCGCTTGCGAATCTCGCGCGTCCGACATCGAGTCGGATCGAGTACACATTTCCACGTCGGACCATGAGTTGTGCCGCGACGGTTCCTCCCAGGGTTTCCATCTTGAACTTCTTGGCGGTCGTGTAACCGAAGTCGTAGAGAAAGCGTGCAAAGATGCGCACGCCGTTGCCGCTCTTCTCCGCTTCAGATCCGTCCGGGTTGAAGATGCGCAGCCCGAAACCGTCCCCGCGTCGGTTTTCGAGGGCCAGGATCCCGTCGGAACCGATGCCGCGATTTCGGTCGCATATCTCGCGAACCCGTGCCTCATTGAGGTGTCCGCTCAGTTTGTCGGGATCGAGGACGATGTAGTCGTTTCCCAGCGCGTGGTATTTGGCGAATTCGTCTTTTCGCAGTCTGGTCAAGGGCATTCTGTGCGAACCGTTGTTGCTGAGAGGCGGTTACCGAGAGGCTGTTGTTGAGTCAGGCAGTGTACCGCTCCGAGCCCCCGTACGAGCGTATTGCAGGGGATACCCAGAATGCGACGCCCCGGGAATAGCGGTTTCAGGATCTCCAGCGCCCGCTCGTCGCTGTCCCCGCCGAATACCGGTACCAGGACGCAGGAGTTGGCGATGTAGAAGTTCGCATGGCTCGCGGGCAGCGGTCCGGCCTCGCATGAGTGCGGTTCGGGCATGGGCAGGTCGATGACCTCGAGTACCCGCCCGGCCGCGTCGCGAGTTCCACGCAGGCGCGCACTGCAGTCTTCGAGTCTGGCGTGGTTCGGAGATCCAGGATCCGCCTCCTGTGCACACACGACGCGCCCCGGTGCGACGAAGCGTGCAAAGTCGTCGATATGTCCGTCGGTGTCATCTCCTTCGATGCCCTCGGCCAGCCAGACGATCCTGCGCACGCCCAGCAATTCGGACAAGCTCCGTTCGATGTCGACGCGCTCGTGTCTGGGGTTTCTCAGCGGATCGATCAGCGTCGGTTCCGTCGCGAGCAGTGTGCCCTCGCCGTCGCTGTCGATCGCACCGCCCTCGCACACGAATCCGGCCCGTAGGTGTTCGACGGCGCATAGATCGGCGATCTGTTCTGCCACCGCGTCATCGCGATCCCAGGGTGGGTACTTGCCGCCCCAGGCGTTGAAGTCCCAGTCGACGGCCGCGATTTCCCCGCCGGACTCGACGAAGGTGGGACCGATATCTCGGAGCCAGACGTCGTCGCTCGGGAGGACGTGCAGGCGAGTGCGCCCCGTCGCAACCAGATCACCCAGGCGCGCGGCCACGTATCGCTGGTGCTCGGTACTCTGCACCAGGATCTCGACGTGTTCGCTCGTCGCCAGCGTCGCTACCAGGTACTCGAACTCGGCTTCGGCTTCGGCGAGGCAGCCCGGCCAGGTCTCTGGATTGCCTGGCCAGCCGACCCATGTGGCCGAGTGAGGTTCCCATTCGGCGGGCATGCGACGATGGGGCGCTGCATCGGGCGCAGGCACGGTCGAATCAGTTGCGGAAGCGTTCGAGCAGGTCGTCGTAAGCGTCGATGCGTCGATCGCGCAGAAATGGCCAGCCGCGTCGTTGTTTCTCGATGCTCTCGAGGTTGCAGTCGACCAGCAACACGTCTTCGCCCTCAACGGGTGATTGCGCCAGAACCTCTCCCCGTGGATCGCACACGAATGAACTTCCCCAGAACTGCACCGCACCTTCACGCCCGACGCGGTTCAAGGCAGCCGTGAATATTCCGTTCGCAATTGCGTGTCCGCGCTGCACGGTGATCCAGGAGTCACGCATGACCGCGTTCTCCTCGTCGCTATCGTCGTCCTGCCAGCCGATCGCGCTCGGACAGAACAGGATTTCCGCACCGTCGAGCGCGAGCATCCGCGCGGCTTCCGGGAACCACTGATCCCAGCAGATCAGAACGCCGATGCGGCCCGCGCGGGTATCGAAGCAGCGGAAGCCCAGATCGCCGGGGGTGAAGTAGAACTTCTCGTAGAACAGCGGATCGTCGGGGATGTGCATCTTTCGGTAGAGCCCAGCCTGACTGCCGTTCGCGTCGATCACGACTGCGGAGTTGTGATACAGCCCGGCGGCGCGGCGCTCGAATATCGGTGCAATCAAGACGACCTGCAGATCGGCCGCCAGTTTCTGCAGTGCATCCGTCGTGGGTCCGGGGATCGACTCGGCCAGATCGAAGCGGGCGGAATCTTCAGTCTGGGGAAAGTACGGCGTGAGGAAGAGTTCCTGCAGGCAGACGATCTTCGCACCGCGGTCGGCGGCTTCGCGAATCCCTTCCTTCGCGCGGGCGAGGTTTTCGGAGGGATCTGCGGAGGCCTGTCTCTGGACCAGCGCAATGCGTCGTACGGTACTCATTCCCGGCACCTTAGCAGTCTGTCGGAGAACCCACTCTCGGCCTCGAAATACGGGCCGCTAGTCGTCACCGTCTTCGGCGCTGGCTTTCTTGACGCTCGCTCGCGCGACCTTCTTCGTGGTCTTCTTGCGGGTCGTTTTCTTGGCGGTCTTTTTTCCAGCCGCCTTCTTCTTTGTCGTCTTCTTGGCCGCCTTCTTCCTGGCGGTCTTCTTGGAAGCCTTTTTGGAGGCCTTCTTCCCGGTCGCGCCCTCTTTCGCGTCGTCGCTATCGGCCTTGCCGGGGCGCTTCGCGAATTCGAAACCGTGACGTCCGTTTTCCTTGAGGAAGAGCATCGCACCGAACGGACGGCCGAAACGGGACGTGAAGTCCGAGAGCAATTCGGTCTTCTGTTCCTTGACGTACTGCACGGCTTCGTCGCGGGCGATTTCGCGCTTGCAGACGGTGCGGGGCAGGATCATGGGGCAGTGCTTCTCGTCTTCGGGGATCTTGTAGCGCTTCTTTCGTTTGGCGTCGGGCGCGTTGTTTTCGCTTTCCCAGACTCGCGCCTTCTCCGCATTCACGGCGGCCTTTTCCATGCCGGCTTTGCAGATGAAATGAGTGGGAGTTTCGATCACGAAGCTGCCGCATCCCGTTGGACAGGGGCCCAACGGATCCTCGTTGACCTCGTACTCGGGCGAATCGTCCACGCGCTCACCCCAGCTACCCTGGATCGCGTGCAGCTGGACTTCTCCCTCTTCCAGGGTCAGGCGTGCGTTGTACATGCGGCCGTCGCGGGAGGTGAAGCCCTCCATCTCATCGGTTTCGGCCTTGTCGAGCAGGACGCGTACAGTGTTGTGGTCGATGTAGCGCCCGGATTTGTCCTTCCAGATGCGCATCGGGCAATCGTCATCACCCTCGACGCCCGGTACTTCGATGCACCGGTAGAACCAAGAACGTTCGACGACTGCCCGTTCGCAGAGCGGGCAATTTCCGAAGGTTACATTGTCGTCGTACAGGTCGACGTAGTCGAATGTACAGGTCACGTCGACCACCGACTTGGTGTAATCGACCACCTCTTTCATGAATTCCTCTGCGGTGCGCGAACCGTTTTCGACTTCGTGCAACTGGAATTCGAGCTGACCTGTGAGTTCCGGAGACGCCAGCCGGTCCGCCTTGATGCGCTTGAGGACGTCGACCAGACGGACTCCCTTGACGGTCGGCCGCAGTGCCTTGCCGACCCGTGCGAGATAGCCCTTGGCGATCAGGTTCTCGATGATGTCGGCGCGCGTGGCGGGCGTGCCGATGCCCTTGTCTCGCATGACGGCCGCGTGCTCTTCGTCCTCGACGTACTGGCCGGCGCTTTCCATCAACGAGAGCAGGCGCGCTTCCGTGATGCGCGCCGGCGGCCGGGTCTTGTCCTCGCTCAATTCGATGTCGAGCGTGTTTGCATCGACGTCATCTGCCGTGGTCTGACCCGAAATCAACGGCGGTAGCGCCTGTTCTTCCTGTTCGGTCTGGCCCAGCACTGCGCGCCAGCCCGGCTCGTCGAGCGTGCGCGAGCGCGAGCGGAAAACGTGGCCCGCGACCTCGGTCTTGCGCTCGACGCGATTCCAGATGGCGGGCGGATAGAACGAGCCCAGGAAGCGACGTGCAACCAGATCGAACAAGCGTCCGTCATCACCGGTCAGGGGTTCTTCGGGAACCCGGCCTGTCGGGATGATCGCGAAATGGTCGCTCACCTTGGAGTCGTCGAAGGTGCGCTCCGTGTTTTCGAGTCCCTTGTCGAGCAGTTCCTGCGCTTCGGCCTGGAAGGGACTTCCCTGGGCGAACGTCTGCAGGGCCTCGTTGACCTTTTCGCGATAGTCATTCGGCAGGGCGCGCGAGTCGGTACGCGGGTAGGTCAGAACCTTGTGGGATTCGTAGCAGCGCTGTGCCGCATTGAGTGTGCGCCTCGCCGACCAGCCGAAGCGCCGATTGCCTTCACGCTGCAAGCTGGTCAGGTCAAATAGTGGAGGGGCGGTCTCGCGACTCGGCTTGCGCGTTTCGCTGGCGACCGCGGGCTTTCCCGTAACGGCTTCGACCACGGCGTTGGCCGCCTCGTGGGCGAAAATGCGGTCATCCTTGCTCTCGCGATCCGCCTCTTCCGAATTGAAGTTTGGATCGAACCACGCACCCGTGTACTCGTGGTCTGCTGCGCGGAACTTGGCGTCGATGTGCCAGTAGGCTCGCGGAATGTGGGCCAGGATCTCGAGTTCGCGACCGACCAGAAGTGCGAGCGTCGGAGTCTGGACGCGCCCGGCCGACCAGGCCGTTTTTTCGCGACGACCCTTGAAGCGCCGGGTCAGCGCGCGCGTGGCGTTCATGCCGATCAGCCAGTCCGAACGAGATCGGCAAGCCGCAGCGGCTCCCAGACCGTCGTAGTCCTCGCCGGGCGCCAGGTTCGAGAAGCCGTCCCGAATCGATTGAGTCGTCATCGACTGCAGCCAGAGCCGGAGAGTCGGCTTGTCGATGTTCAGGAACTCCAGGATCTCGCGAAAGATCAGTTCACCTTCACGCCCCGCGTCGCAGGCATTGATAACCTTGCTGACGTCGTCGCGCTGCAGGAGCTTCTTGATCGTTCGCAGTCGCTCGCTGGCGCCGGACTTCTGCTTGAGCTTGAACTGCTCGGGCTCCGGAAGGATGGGAAGCGTATCAAGCGTCCAGCGCTTGTACTTCGGATCCACGTCTTCGGGCGCGGGGAGTTCGAGCAGATGCCCTACCGAGAAAGTGACGACGTGCTCCTCACTTTCCCAGAACCCATCGTCTTCTGTAAACCCACCGAGGGCCGCCACGATATCTCGTGCGACGCTCGGCTTCTCGGTGATGATTAGCGACTTGCTCAACGGGCCTCCCGGGGTACGGAGTGGTCCCTAGTAGCCTGCCTGTGACGTGGAGGCAAGGCAGGCCCCCCTTCTCGGGGCTTTGGGCAGTGAGCCTGAGCCTCCTGCAGACCCATCCCATAGACGAACCCGGAAGCAACACTCAAACCATTGTCTTCAAAGGGGATTTGGATTTTCGAAGGAGGCTGTGATAGACCTGTTTCATGGCCCTGGAAGAGCAGAAGAAGGCGTTAGGAGAAGTGCTCGAAGCGGAACCGTTTGCGGTTTTCGCTTTTGCGGGAAAATCGGGTGCTCCTCCCTACACCTCAATCCTGTTCTTCGCGGCCGTCGATGGGTTTCGGCTGGTTTTCGGTACCACCCCCGACTCGTTCAAGGGGCGTTATCTGAGCCCCGGCAACGGCGCCTGCGCGCAGATCGACAATCGCGGTATCGGATTGGCAAACATGAGCGAATTCGCGCGGGTGACCGTCCAGGGAACGCTCCAGCGAATCGAGGATCCCGCTGAAACGGCCCGGTTGCACGAGATCTACTTCGCGAAACTCCCCAACGCCAAGCCGTTTTTTCAGCGACCCGGTGTCGAAACCTGGCTGCTCGAGCCTGTACACCTGGTGTTCTCACGCGGCCTGGGGGAGCGTCTCGAGCTCGATTCTTCCGAGCTCGGCGCCTAGCCGGGCGTGGCTGGGAGTGGACTCCAGCGCCGACCCCACGGCGCGGCTCGTTTCGCCCCCAACCTGAGTGGGACCCGTCTGGCGACCGCCGGCTACGACCTTGGCGCCGGACTGACGGTTGCGGCTTTGGCCGTCCCGCAGGGCATCGCCTATGCGCTGATTGCCGGTCTGCCGGCAGAGATGGGTCTGCTCGCGGCGGCCTTGCCGACCGTGATTGCAGCGTTCTTCGGCTCCAGCAGTTTCGTCATCACAGGACCCACCGTACCCACCGCCTTGCTGATCGGGGTGTCGGTCGTGGAGCCGGCCCTGGCTGCGGGCCAGCCGGTTCCGATCGCGGCCGTCCTGCAGACCGGAATGCTCGCGGCACTGATCCTGATGGCACTTGGCGTCTTCGGTATAGGCCGCGCTTCGCGTTTTCTCTCCGATTCGGTAGTCGGAGGTTTCATCGCGGGAGTGGGTTTGCTGATCGCTCTGCGGCACGTGCCCGCGATGCTGGGTGCGGACGCGCACCACGCGGTCGGGGACTCACTGGCGCCCTCCGCGTGGTGGCTGATATCCGATGCACTTCGCGCGGCGATGTCCACCGATCCGCGCGCTCTTTCTCTCGCGCTGGGCGTACCCGCCGGCGTGCTCTTGCTGCGTCGCATCGACCGACGCCTTCCAGCCGGTCTGATTGCACTCGGCGTCGCGGCGCTCACGTCCTCACTCCTGGGCTGGAACGAAGGCGCGCACCCGCTGGCCACCCTTCAAGCCGTCAGCCTGGGCCAACCGGAGTTCCACGTACCCGAGTGGCTCAACGTCAGAGCGCACGGAGCATCGGCCCTCGCCATCGCATTGCTCGCCACCGTGCAGACGATCGGCGCGGCGCGCTCGCTCGAGCGCAGGGCGGGACATCTCGATCCCGACCGCGAACTCTTCGCGCAGGGCAGCGCAAATCTGATCGCGTCGCTCATCGGAGCGATGCCGACCAGCGGTTCGCTATCGCGTTCGGCCGTCAACCGCGCGGCGGGCGCGCGCTCTCGCCTCGCGGCGCTCATCGCTGGATCCGTCGTACTTCTGCTCCTGCCGACTCTGGGGCCGTTGCTCACCAGCCTTCCGCTCGCCGCGCTGGCGGGTTTCGTGGTCCTGTCGGGTCTCGAACTGATCGATCTGGATCACATCCGTCGCTCTGCGGCGACGCGCGGTGATGGCTTGATCCTGTTCGCGACACTGGGCACCACGCTCTGGCTCGATCTGGTGCAGGCGGTGTACGCGGGTGTGTTCATTTCCCTGGTGCTTCTCGTACTTCGCGCGGGGCGCTTGCAGATGATGGAAGTGGTTCACGTGGGGCAGGGCCGTTTGCGTGAAATCCCGCCAGACGAGCGCTCCGGCTCCACGCCCGTCGCTGTACTTCACCTCGAAGGAGACCTCAACTTCGCTGTCGCACCCGAACTCTCCGACCAGCTCGATGCAATCGTCGCCCGCGGTCCCGAAATACTCATCTTGCGTTTGAAGCGGGCTCGTCACCTGGACGCGACCGTGCTCGAGGTGCTGCGCAACACCCTGATCAATCTGCGGGCGCACAACGCACAAATGGTGTTATGCGGTCTGACCGATCCGATTGCCCAGGCGTTGGAGCGCACGGAACTGGGCCGGGAGCTGGGTCCCGATGGTGTATTGCGCACCGGCCCCAGGCTCTTCGAGGGTTTCGAGAGAGCTCTGGCCAGCGCGCGCAAGAGCCTCGAGCCGCGGACCGAGGCCGAGATCTTTCGTTGGGATGAACCAGCGCGCTGGTCCTACGAGATCTGACCCGAGACGGGCTCAAGTGAAATCGCCCGGCTGCCGTTGAGTTTTCCCAGTCAACTTGCTTACGCAGGAGTTCGGGATCCCATGGCGCAAACGGAACGCGAAGACCGCGAATTTCTCGAACAGCTACGACGTGTGCTCGAACTGGCGGAAGAGGCGATCGAAGCGCGCAACGAACCCGAGCCGCTTTCAAACGATCTCGAAGTCCGAGAAACCGAAACCGCGGGGCTGGAAGCGATCGAGGCGCGTGCTGCATTCGGTGACATCGAAGGTGCGCGCTCGGCTCTGCACGCCTGGATCGAGGATTCGCCCGATGCTGCTGCGTTCACACTCCTGGCGTCTCTCGAGCGCAAGAATGGCAATGTCGAAGACGCGAGTTGTGCGGCCGACCAGGCCGAGGAACTCGCGCAGACGGTGCTGGCGGCAGCGCGTTGTGAGCGCGCTCGAGTTCTGGTCGATAGCGGCTGCCCGGACGAAGCGCTCGAACTCTTCCGCGCCGCCTGGGAATCCGATTCGGAATCCGTCGATGCGCTCGTCGGTATGGGCTCGCTCACGCTGGCGGCCGGACAGGGCAAGGATTCCGAGGGCTACTTTCGCCAGGCCCTGCAAATCGAAAAGACACCGCGCACGCTTTCCGGACTCGGCCTGGCCCTGATTGCTTCCGGGCGCGCGAGGGAGTCATTCGAGCCGCTCGAACAGGCGCTCGATCTGCAAGCGGACTGCGCCAGTGCGGTCTATGGGATCGTCCAGGCGGGTTTCCAGTCCGGTGAACTCGCGCTTGCGGAGGTCCGGGTGAATGCCTTCGTGGAACTGCACCCTGGAAATCTGGACATGGCCTTCACACTGGCGGGCCTGCGCCAGCAGCTCGGCGATGTCGACGGCGCTCTCGAAATGCTCGAGCGAATCGAACTCTTCGACGCGAACTATCCCGGACTCTCGGATCTGCGCCAGAAGCTGAGCTGACCCGCTCCGGGCGGAAACACACCGGACTAGCCGGCTGCGGTCTTCGCTCTGTATCATCGAAGTCGCCATGCCACTGCCTTCGCATCCAGGTGTCTACGACACGATCGGACGAGAGTATCGCTCGAAGCGGATTCCCGATCCTCGTATCAGCGCTCGAATCCATCGCGCTCTCGGAGATGCGCGCCGGATCTGCAATGTGGGCGCGGGAGCGGGTTCGTACGAACCGATCGACCGGCTCGTGGTCGCAGTCGAGCCATCCCGCACCATGATCGCGCAACGCACTGCGGGTCTCGCGCTGCGCGGGATCGCCGAGGACCTGCCGTTTCGAAATGATTCGTTTGACGCTGCACTGGGCGTTCTGACCCTGCACCACTGGCTCGATCCGTTTCGCGGGCTCGCAGAGTTGGGCAGGGTCGCTGACCGGGTGGTTCTGTTCACTTTCGACCCGGCGCGACAGACTGATTTCTGGCTGGTGCGCGACTATCTGTCGGAAATCGTGCGTTTCGAGACTCAGAGGCATCCCCCGATCGAAGCGATCTGCGAGGCGCTCGGTGGCGCGCGCTCCGAGGTCGTGCCGATTCCATTCGATTGCAGCGACGGTTTTCAGGCCGCGTACTGGCGGCGTCCCGAGAGCTATCTGGACCCCCAGGTCCGCGCGAGCATCTCGACCCTGGCGCAGATCTCGGACGAGCAACTCGAGCCGGGCCTGCGCAGACTCGCCGAAGATCTGTCCTCTGGCGCGTGGGAGCGCCGGTACGCCGAGCTTCTGGAACGCGAGGAGATGGATTTCGGCTATCGCCTGATCGTGCGGGAAAGCCATTGAAGACCACCTCCAGGCTGCTCTGGTTGATCGCGTTCGCGGCATTGCTCTACGGCGTGGCCGTCGCGTTGTTCAAGAACGGCTTTTTCAGTCTGGAGCATCCCGACCGCGGGATCTTTCCGGTGTGGGGCATCGACGTCTCTCATCACCAGGGGAAGATCGACTGGATGAAGTTGAGTACGGCCGGTGTCGGCTTCGCGTACATCAAGTCGTCCGAAGGCAAAGACTTCGTGGATCCCCGGTTTCAAGAGAACTGGCAAGCGGCGACTGCGACCGATGTTCCGCACGGCGCCTACCACTTTTTTACATTCTGTACCTCGGGACGCGAGCAGGCGGAAAACGCCCTGGCCGTGGTTCCCGTCGAAAACGGTGTTCTTCCGATCGCCGCCGACATTGAATTTTCCGGTAACTGCAGGAGCTGGAAGAGCATCGAAAACATCCGCACCGAACTCAAAATCTTCCTGGAGCTCGTCGAGCAGGGCTCCAGCAAGCGGCCGCTGCTGTACGTGACCGGAAGCTCCTACGATCGGATTGTCGCCGGCCAATTCCGAGGCTACGAAGTCTGGATGCGCAGCAAGATCTGGCGACCGTCGACCGGAATCACCAACAGGTGGAGTTTCTGGCAGTACGCCAACGACGGGGATCTGTCGGGGATCACCGGTCCAGTCGATCTGAATGTGTACCGCGGAACCCGCCAGGAATTTGGTCTTCTACTGCAGGGTGGGCGTTAGCGAGTTTCCGAACGCGCCCCTGCCGATCGGCGCGGCACGTCTCCGACGGTGTTGCTATGTTCGCACCGTGCATGATTACCTCCTCCTCGACGTGTTTGCCGAAAACCGCCTCGCCGGCAACCAGCTTGCAGTCGTTCTCGATGCAGGATCGCTGACCGGCGAGCATATGCAGGCGATTGCTCGCGAGTTCAATTTTTCCGAGACGAGTTTCGTGTGCTCGGCGATTCCGGAGCCGGGGGAGTATCCCGTGCGCATCTTCACTCCAACTGCGGAGCTTCCGTTTGCCGGGCACCCGACACTGGGAACCGCCTGGGCGATACGCAGCCTGAGTTCCGAGAAACCGCCGCGTGTCGTCTTGAAGCTCGGTGTCGGAAGCGTTCCCGTCGAATTCGATACAGTGACTGATTCGGTTCCCGTTGAATCTGATACAGTGACTGATTCGGAGATCGCCTGGATGCGATCACCGACACCCGTGCTCGGAGAGAAACGCGATCCGGCGGGCGTCGCCGAGTTGCTGGGTCTGCAACCCGCCGACCTCGATTCACGTTTTTCCGTCCAGGAGGCTTCCGTCGGGATCTCCTTCCTGATGGTTCCGCTGGTCGGTCTTTCCGCCCTGCGACGCGCGCGACTCGAGACGGCCGCGCCGCTCGCCGCTGGGCGGGTCGGCGTGCTTCTCTTCTGCCCCGAGGGTCACGAATCCACTCAAGAGATCTCCGCGCGCTTGTTCTTCGAGGCGGGTGGAATGCGGGAGGACCCGGCAACAGGCAGCGCCAATGCCTGCCTGGCCTTGTACCTGTCCCAACATCGCTACCTGGGCAGCGCCGACGTCGACGCGCGTGTCGGCCAGGGATACGAGATGGCTCGAGCTTCGACACTCCACCTGCGGGTGAAATCCGAAGGCGAGAACGCGCTTGTTTCCGTCGGGGGTCGCGTTCAGCTCTTCGCGAAGGGCCAGTTCCAGTGAAACTGCTCTCGCTCAACATCGGTCTTCCGCGATCCGTGGAGTACCGCGGCAAGAGTTTTCTTACCGGTATCTTCAAGCAGCCGGCTGAGGGTCGGCTGCGCGTCTCCGCAATCCAGATCGAAGGAGATGGTCAGGCCGATCTGTCGGTGCACGGCGGTGTCGACAAAGCCGTGTATGCCTACCCTGTCGAGCACTATCCGTACTGGCAAGCTCATCTTCAGGTCGACGAGCTGCTCCCGGGTGCGTTCGGCGAGAACTTGACGACCGAGGGCCTGCTCGAGACCGACGTCCACATCGGGGACCGCTATCGCATCGGCACAGTGGAGTTGACGGTCACTCAACCGCGAACTCCCTGCGAAAAGCTAGGCGTTCTTTACAAGCGCCCCGCCCTCGTGAAGGAGTTCTGGAACTCCCGGCGTCTCGGTTTCTACTTCTCCGTCGCGTGCGAAGGCGAGATCGAGGCAGGGGACGCGATCGAGTGTGTGCATCGCGATGAGCGGGCTGTCAGCATCGCCGATGTCAGGGACGCCTATGACCAGCGAGCCAGGGATGCCGAGTTATTGCAGCGGATCTCGATACTCCCGGACCTGCCCGAGGAACATCGGCACAAGTTTGCGCAACGGCTCGAGAAGCTTCGTTCGTAGAAAGGAGAACCCGATGCCCTCAGGAGAATCTCTCTATCACAAGTATCCCGACTACAAACTGGAGTTCGAGGTGCCGTCACAACGCGTACAGGTGCGGGTTGCTGGGCGAGTCATCGCGGAAAGCTCGCGTGCGCTGCGCGTGCTCGAAACCAGACACGAGCCGGTTCTCTACTTCCCGCGCGAAGACGTGCGCATGGAGCTACTGGAGCGCACCGATCACGAAACTTTCTGTCCCTTCAAGGGCGACGCCTGCTATTACTCGCTTCGACTCGCAGACCAGAGCGAAGAGAATCTCGTCTGGACCTACGAAGATCCTTTCGATCAAGCAGCGGACCTGAAGGACTATCTGTCCTTCTATGCCGATCGAGTCGAGTTCCTCCTGGATTCCTAGGGAATCTCTGCACAGGGAGGAATCGAGCGAGAAGCGGGAGTCGCCGCCTGAGCAAGAAGCGTGATCCGATCGCAGATCCGTAGATCTGCAGAGGGTCGCGCGACGCAGCGCAGGCGGATGCATCGCGCTTCGCAG
>JAAELY010000350.1 GCA_024226335.1 bacterium | reverse complement strand
CGGTGATGAAGGCAACGATCCGCATCGATCCGCCACAATGGGGGCAAACGAGTGGAAATACCTCGAAGATACGGGCAAGAAGGGTGGCCCAGAGGTAATGGGCATGGCTACGGGCGAGCGTTTCGGAGTTTTCCTCAGGGTGTTGAGTCCGCTGAGGATCGGCTCGACGATTGGGATGTGTTGTTTCCTGCTCGGTGTCGGAATTTGATTCGGAAACGGGCGCGAGGGCCGTAACGGCGGCTCGCAGGGTGGCGTTTGGAGCGAGTACGCCGAAATAGCGATGGCGGTGGGCGCGAGGGCGAGGGACCAACCCGGCGATGAGGTCGATGAGTTCGAGCGGTGTGAGCGTCAGGGTAGTCCGGCCATCCGGTTTGGGTTTTGGCAGGTGATAAACGATGTGTTGCGCATCCACTTTCTCAATCCGTTCCAGTGCGAAGGGCGGTCGAGCGCAGTAGCGGAGTAATCGCTCGAGCGCTTGTCGATCCTCTCCTTCGATTCGAACCTGCGCATCGATCGAAAAACCGCCGCCATGCGCCCACCGCTCCATGGTTTCTCGCTCGTCCTGGTCGAGTAAACCGCGGCGAACGAAAGCTTTCAGAACGCGTCGCCGGATGGTGGCTTGTACTTCAGCGATCGTTGACTCGTCAAGAGCGGTGGCCTCGAAAAAAACCACCCCGGCGTCGTTGTCCGATGGATCGAACACGCCATCGAGGACGATAATATGAAAGTGAATGTGTTCGTTGAGGGAAGAACCAAATTCAGACCTCCTGATCTCTAGGATTTTAGTATGATATGATTTCACCTACAAT
>JAAELY010000349.1 GCA_024226335.1 bacterium | reverse complement strand
TATAATTAATGTAAACGGTCTGGCGGCCGAATACAGGACCCTCCGCTGAGTCGCACTGCTGGCCACGCATCATCCGACTGTCACTAATCAAATCGCTCTGGGACTCGAACCAGAAAAGTCGGCGAACGCTGGTCACGTAGCCAGCATCTATCGCTCTCTCACACACTCTCTCTCTATCTCTCTCTCTCTCTCTCTCTCTCCTCTACCTTCTCGCTCTTCACTCTTCCCTCTTCTCCGCTCGTCCATCGTTCCTCGCTCTGCGGACGCACTGTTTCAGAAGCGGGAATCCGACAGAAACTGTCCAGTCCCCTCCTGGCGGGTCGAGGGGGCCGACGGCATCATTTCTATGGCAGACACTCAGGCGCCCATTGTCTCAAAAAAGTCAACGCGTTCTCGTTGCTGGCGGCGTCAGTCTCGCGAATCTCCCTCCTGAGGTCTGCGCACTCCATTCTCCACGCATCCGTCCGAGCTTTGGGCGCGTTGTCAAGGAACTTGTTCTGCTGCATACGCCACAAGGCCCACGCGCGCAGAACGATGTAACTGCAACGAACTGGGAACTCGTGAGTTCGAAAGTGGCTGCAGGCGAGGGTCCTGGACAGTGCGTGCGCCCGGCCCATGCCCGAGTCGTCGAGCCATGTTGGTTTGACGCGGATGCGGATCTCCTCATAATTTGGGTTGTGCGTCAAAGTGAAATACGGTGACTCCCAGGGCACCTTGTGGGTACCTTTCGGATTCCTCGGCAAGGGCGGCCCGTCGGCGGGTTCCTCGCCGTCGCGCGAGTCCAACTCTTGCGACTGCTCGGGAACTCCGCCGCTCGCCTCGGGCTCCTCCTCGGTCGTCTCGCCGTCATCGTTCGCCTGCCTCTCTGCGTCCGAAGACGCAGCGCTCCAGAGGTCCGCGTCGTTGGGAAAGTCGTCGTCGTCTGACTCAACGTCAATGCCGAAGGCCTCGCTGCCGTCGCTTGCTTCGGCGCCCTCTGCCTCCGCAGCCGTAGAACGTCTCCTCGGAGGTTTCTGGACCAGGACGGCAGACTCAGGCCGCAGAAGGAGATGTGTGGGACTGTGTTTCAGAACCGACATGTCGGTCTTCAACACGTCCACCTTGCCCGAGTACTCCAGGAGGGAGTCGGGCAACGCCTGCTCGATGGGGCGCAACGTGTCGCAGAGCAGAGTTTCGACGCTGAGC
>JAAELY010000348.1 GCA_024226335.1 bacterium | reverse complement strand
TGCGAAGCGCGATGCATCCGCCTGCGCTGCGTCGCGCGACCCTCTGCAGATCTACGGATCTGCGATCGGATCACGCTTCTTGCTCAGGCGGCGACTCCCGCTTCTCGCTCGAATCCTCCCTGTGCAGAGATTCCCTAGGCGAACTCCGGAACGTGGTCGATCGGAAGAAGGGGCGGGTTCGGAAGCTCTCCGGGTGTTTCCGGGTCTTCGTCTATGCGCCAGCATGCAAGCCCAATGGGGTTGCTCGTTGGAGTGATGAAGTCGAGTTGCATTCCGGCGCTGCCGTAGCCGGGAACTTCGATGCAATGACAGGTATTCGAGGATTTCTTTTTGGGATCCTCGTTCGAGGTCTCTTGAATCTCCCCAGGGGCTCCATCGGCCTCGCCACAGTGTTTGTGGGAGGAGGGATTCTCATGAGAGGAGTGATTCTCATGGGAAGTTCTGGAGTGCTCGTGCGCGGCTGCTGGACCATCGTGTGCCGGGCCGCGCAGTGATGCGTTCCGGTCCGCAACAGCCCAGGCATTGGCCACGCTACAGGGGTTGGCTGCTCCGCCAACGAATACGGCGAGCAGAAGCATCGACAGAACGAGCCCGCAGCTCTTTCTTAGGAGGTGAATCGAGAGCATTGCCGGGCCGACAGTAGCAGAAGGGAGTCGATTGGACATCCGGAAGCCCTTTGCCGGAGGCTCAACTCTCCCCGTGCTGAACCTGTGCCGCTCGACAGCGCTGGGTGTTGAGCATCACGGTGACCCGCTCGTCCCCAGGCTGGTGGTAGGGATACTCTTCGAGGCTGAAGTACTTCATGGCGATGCGATTGATGAACCGGTGGTCCGCGTCGTCGCTGAGTTCGGCATGCCCGCGGATTTCGAGATAGCGACGAGGGTCCTTCGGGTCGATCAGCAGCATGGTGAGCAGGTCGTCGGCCAGCAGGCAGCGATACTTGAAATAGGATTTCAGCGTACTGAATCCGACTCGTTCACCATCCCAGAGAAACGACACCACGTTATTGGCGAGAAGACCGTCGGGCAGGCGAAACGCCACCTGGGCGAGGATGGGACTCTCGAGCAGGTCGCGGTGTTTCTCGAGTTCTTCGATCGGATTTCCCATTGAACGCTTCCTCAGTCCTGTTCTATTGCTCTGCGGGTTCATCGGAAATGAAGTAGTTGAGCATTCGGATGCGATCGTCTTCGATGTGAAACACATCTACGGCGTGCACGGTCGACCCGATGGATAGGTCGATGAAGACCTCGGCAAACACCCGCTGGCCATCGCTGACCAGCGGTCCGGCCATTCGAGGGCTCGGTCCGCCGCCTTTGATGGCTGTCGAATAGAATTTCCGGATGGCTTCATGACCCGAGACACGCATGCCAAGGCCCAGGAGCACGGCGTCTTCGTGAAAGAGTTCGACCACGCCAATATCCTGTTCGCGCATGCGGGAGAAGTAGGCCTCCGCGACCTGTTCGGGTTTCATGATCGTTGCTCCTCTGATCGGGAATTGCGAACGACGTCCTGTGTATCCCGTGCGATTGCGAGTTCTTCATTCGACGCGATGACGAAGATCGCGACCCGGGAACCCTCCGTCGAGATCATCCGGTCGCTTCCCGCGCCGGTTTCATTCGCTCTGGGATCGATCTCGATTCCCAGTTCCTCGAGTCCGCTCGAGATGCGGTTCCGCAAAGACGGACTGTTCTCTCCCGCACCGCCGGTAAACACGATTGCGTCGGCCCCGCCCAGTACGGTGAGATGGGCGCCGATGTACTTGCGGACGCGATGTGCAAATACTCGAAGAGCCAGTTCCGCTCTGGCGTGGCCCGCCTCGGCTTCCCGCGTGAGTTCGCGAATATCCCCCGAGAGTCCCGAGATACCGAGTAGGCCGCTCTTGTGCTGCAAGAGGTCTTCGACCTCTCGCGCACTTCTATCGCCTTGCTCCTGCAAAAAGGCAGGGATCCCGGGATCGAGATCTCCAGAGCGCGTGGCCATCACGAGCCCTTCGAGTGGGGTCATTCCCATCGAAGTGTCGACCGAACGGCCGTCTCGCACCGCAGCGGTCGAGCAGCCGGCGCCGAGGTGGCAGGTGATGATGCGCGAACGGTGACTTTCCGGGCCGAGTAACTCGATCGCCCGCTCGGACACGGAACGGTGAGAACTGCCGTGGAATCCGTAGCGACGAATCCGATCCCGGGTATAGAACTCGTACGGGAGGGCGTATAGAAAGGCTTCTTCTGGCAAGGTCTGGTGGAAGGCCGTATCGAAGACCGCCACGTGGCTCGCATCGGGGAAATGCTTGCGAGCTGCGCGGATTCCCTGCAGGCACAGCGGATTGTGCAGAGGCGCCAGAGGTGCAAGGGCTTCGATCTCGCGTTCGATGCGCTCGTCGATGAGCACGGCTTTGCGAAAGCGCTCTCCCCCGTGGACGACCCTGTGCCCGACGGCTCCGATATCGGCGGACCCGGCAGAGAGTTCGAGCAAGGCTTTGCAGAGCGCTTCGAAAGCCCCTTCGTGGGTCGCGTCTTCCAGTCGCTGCGCGGTCTGCTGACTTCCCGCCTGGCAGCGCAGTTCGGTGTCGGCCCGGCCAAGTGGTTCTGCGATGCCGTTCGCCAGCACAGCGTGCTCGTCATCGAAAAGGCGGATCTTCAGAGATGAACTGCCGCAGTTGACGACCAGAGTGTTCAATCGCCGGCTCGATCGCGGGCACCGCACACGTGTTCAATCGCCGCTTCCGCGGTGTCCACCAGGAAGTCCGCTTCCGATTCGCTCAGAACGAAGGGCGGTGCCAGGATCAGTACGTTCATCAATCCCGGGGTCGTCTGCGCCGTTCGTCCGATGATCAGACCTCTTTCAGCGCAGAAGGAGAGGATCGCGGCGATTGTGCTGCTTTCCGCCGGTTGCTTGCTCTGTTGGTCGGTGACGAGTTCGATCCCGATCAAAAGACCCTTGCCGCGAATGTCTCCGATGCAGGGGTGTTTCGCGAGTCGTTGCAGTTTCGACAAGATGGATTTGCCCATCACACTCGCCCGTTCGACGAGCTGTTCGCGCTCGATGATCTCGAGGTTGCGCAAACCCACCGCCGTGGCGACGGGATGTCCGCCGTAGGTATTCACGTGGCGGAAGTGCCGACCGCTCTCGACTTCTCCCTCAAAGGCCTGGAATATCTCTTGACGCACGACGGTCGCGGCCAGTGGCATGTAACCGCTGGCTATACCCTTGGCGAAGGTGATGATGTCGGCTTCCACGCCCCAGTGCTGGTGGGCGAACATCTTTCCCGTTCGGCCGAAACCCGTCACCACCTCGTCGAGGATGAGCAGGACTCCGTGGCGATCGCAGATCTCGCGAACTCGCGGCAGATAGTCGTCGGGCGGAACGAGGATGCCGCCTCCGGCGATGATGGGCTCCATGATGAATGCGGCGACGCTATCCGCACCTTCTTGCAGGATGGTCTGTTCGAGTTTCTCCGCGCAGTCGCCCGTGTCGCGATACGGATCGGGTGCGTCGGTGAAGACGAATCCGGGAGCCAGGGGTTCGTAACCGGCTCGGCGTTGCTGCTGACCGGTGGCGCTGAGGGCCCCCAGGGTGTTTCCATGATAGCCGCGGGTGCGGGCGATAATCTTGAAGCGATCGGAAGTACCGCCGCTGCGTTGGGCTTGATACTGACGCGCGATCTTGAACGCCGCTTCGTTGGCTTCGGATCCGCTATTCGAAAAGTAGACCTTGCCGGGATAGCCGAGCAGTTCGACTAGTTTCGCAGCCAGGCGGACGGCGGGTTCGTGGCTCATGGTCATCGGGACGTAGGCGAGTGCGGCCATCTGCTCCCGTGCGACATCCGCCAGTTCTTCGCGTCCGTGGCCAATATTGACGCACCAAAGTCCCGAGACCCCATCCAAGCACTGATTCCCACTGGCATCGAAAAGGAGCGATCCCTGAGCGCGTTCGATGAGCCTGGGCGGGGCGGACTCGATGTCCCTGTGCTGGGTGAGAGGATGCCAGAGACATTCCACGTCGAGTGCGTTCAGCTCGGCTTCGCGATCGGTCATGGGCCTACTCCTGGCTTCGCCTGGCATCGGGGCAAGCTATCGTCCAACGGACGAGCCTCGTTGTTGTACGATGCCAGCATCATAGACGAACTCGTCGATCCGAGTGCCGGGATGTCCCGGGTCCGCTCGGAGCCGGGACCGCTGATTCTGCACGGTCCAGGACAAGACCGGAAACCAGCACCCGAAACCAAGAATAGACCGGAATACAGGAGGGTGACGATGCCCCGGATAAGTGCGAGCGAAGCCTTTGTCGAAACACTCGTGGCGCATGGTGTGAAGGATGTATTTGGCATCGTGGGCTCGGCCTACATGGATGCGCTCGATCTGTTTCCCGGAGCGGGCATCCGCTTCATCTCCGTCGCCCACGAACAGAATGCGGCCCATATGGCCGATGGCTACTCCCGCGTTTCGGATCGCCACGGAGTCTGCATCGGGCAGAACGGACCGGGTATCACCAACTTCGTGACCGCCATCGCGGCGGCCTACTGGGCCCATTCCCCGGTGGTTGCGATCACGCCCGAGACCGGCAGCATGGGCATGGGACTGGGCGGTTTCCAGGAAACCGACCAGATGCCGATCTTCTCCAAGATCACCAAGTATCAGGCGCACGTGAGTCGGCCCGAGCGGATCGCGGAACTCACTCATCGCGCGTTTTCGATTGCGCAGCTCGAGCGGGGGCCGACGCAGGTCAATATCCCCCGCGATCACTTCTACGGGGAATTCGACTCAGAGATTCAGACACCCAAGCCCATCGAGCGTTCCGCCGGTGGTGCCGAGAGTCTCGAGGCCGCTGCCGAACTTCTCGCGAACGCGAAGTTCCCGGTCTTGCTGGCGGGAGGTGGCGTGGTCATGTCCGGGGGGTGTGCGGAAGCGGTGGCCCTTGCCGAATTCCTCTCGGCTCCGGTGATCACGAGCTATCTCCACAACGACGCGTTTCCCGCCAGCCATCCGCTCCTGTGCGGCCCGATCGGTTACCAGGGTTCGAAAGCTGCCATGCGTATCGTCGAGAAGGCGGATGTGGTTCTGGCGCTCGGTTCCCGGCTCGGCCCCTTCGGAACTCTGCCCCAGTACGGCATGGAGTACTGGCCGCAGAACGCGAAGATCATCCAGGTCGATAGCGATCCGCGATCGCTGGGTCTCGTTCGCCCCTTCGAGGTGGGAATCTGTGGCGATGCCAGGGCTGCGGCTGCCGATCTGCTCCTTCGTCTGACTTCCCCCGACCGCAAGGCTCCTGTGCTCGACGGTGCGGAGGCCCGGCGCAAGGAAGTCGAAGCTCAGAAGCAGAGCTGGGAAAAGGAACTCGATCAGATGTCTTCCGGAGACGGATCTCCGATCCCGCCCCGGCGCTGTCTGCGCGAACTCGAAAAGGCGATGCCTGCAGACGCCATCGTGGCCACCGACATCGGCAATATCTGCTCGGTATCCAATAGCTATCTGCGTTTTGAACGTCCCAATAGCTTCCTGGCCGCGATGAGTTTCGGCAATTGCGGATACGCCTTTCCCACCGCCATGGGTGCGAAGGTCGCTGCTCCGGAGCGTCCGTGTGTTGCGTATGTGGGAGACGGTGCTTGGGGCATGAGCCTCACCGAGGTGATGACCTGTGTGCGCGAGAACATTCCGGTGACCGCGGTGGTCTTCAACAACGGCCAGTGGGGCGCGGAAAAGCGCAACCAGATCGACTTCTACGACGACCGATACCTCGGTGTGAACCTCGAGAATCCGAGTTTTGCCGAGATCGCACGCGCGATGGGTGCGCAGGGCGTCCGCGTCGATTCTCCCGATCAGATCGGCGACGCGCTGCGCGAAGCGACTTCGTCCGATCGGGCGACGGTTCTGGAAATCATGGTCACCCAGGAACTCGGCGATCCCTTCCGGCGCGACGCATTGAAACAGCCCAAGCGCTTGCTCGAGAAGTACAAGGATTTCGGAGCCAAGAAATAGGAACCCGCGCACACGATCGAGCGGGTCGAGATCCGGCGGGTCAGGACGGGGTGACGCGCAGATTCAGTGATTCGAGCGTTCGCAATGCGGTGTAGGCCGCGAACTCTGGCGGATCGCCGATGAACTCGATTTTCGAGAAACGCTCCAGCAAGACTTCGAAGGCGATCTGGCCTTCGAGGCGGGCGAGGTTGGCTCCGATGCAGTAGTGCGTGCCCATTCCGAACGACAGCACCTGGATGTTCTCTCGATCGATGTCGAATTTCTCGGGTTCGGGATGAACCAGGGGATCGCGATTGGCGGCGGCGAGGTTCAACAGGACGAGTCGGTCCCGCTTGACCTCGAAGCCTGCGAGTTCCAGGTCCTCGCGGGCCGTGCGAGCGACCCAGATCAGCGAGGGCTCGAAGCGAATCGTTTCCTCGACGGCATTGCCAACCCTTTCCGGATTCTGTCGCAGGCGCGCCAGTTGAGCGGGGTTGCGAAGCAGGGTGTACAGCCCGTTGCCGATCAGATTGCGCGTGGTCTCGTGTCCCGCGACCAGTAGCTGGATCACCATTGCCGGGAGTTCTTCGGCACTCATTTTCTCGCCATCGTCTCTCGAGCGGATCAATCCGCTCAGGAGGTCTTCGGCGGGTTTCTTGCGCCGCTCGTTGATCAAGCGGTTCACGTAGTCGACGATGCCCGCGACTGCTTCGTCTGCGGCGGCGCGAGCCGAGGGCCGCGGAATTCCCGTGGCCACATTGATCGCTTCGGTCCAGCGCTGCATCTGTGCGTGATCGACATCGGGAATGCCGAGCAACGAGCAGATGATGTTGAGGGGGAAGCGCTGTGCGAAGGCGGCGTAGAAATCGACTTCGCCCGCTTCGGCCATCGCATCGGCGAGTTCGTGGGCGACGCCTCTTGCCATTGCATCCATCTTGGCGACGCGCCGCGGCGTGAAGGCGTGACTCACCAGAGAACGCAAGCGAGTGTGTGCCGGTGGGTCCAGTGCGACGACGTTGTTTCGCATCCAGTCGACGAAGGGGCCGGACTCCCATCCCATGGATTCAAAGGCTCGGGTACCCATGGCGCCGAGACGCGAATCACACAACGCATCGCGCACGTCGGCGTGGTGGAAGAGCATGATCGAGTCCATGGCCGGGACGCGTCCCGCTCGAATCCCATCGCCAAACCAGGGCGTAAAGTGGGCTCCGGGCTGACGCCAGAGTTCGGGATCGGTCATGTCGACGAGCGGAGCTGGATCGCTTGAGGCCGGATTCGTCAAACTGCTCTCCCTGAATTCATCGGTTACTGAATGAGCACCGAGCGCACCGCATCCCGGTCCCGGTAGTCGCGGTCCCAACGAGCCAGGTGCTCGAAGGACGGATCGATTTCGACCTTTCCGACGCGGGCGAACTGGAATCCCGCCGCCAGGTTGCAGTCGGCGATCGTGGGGCGATCTCCGGCCAGGAACGGACGGCCATCTGCGAGCAATCGGTCCAGGATGTTGAGGGCATCTGGAAGCAGACCGCGAAAATGGGCCGCCATCTCGGGTGAGGGCGGAAGACCGAGGGGCGAGTTGGTCGAGTGAACGACGCGTGCGATCGGAAACAGAACGCCGAAATCCGCGATGCGTGCGAGTTCGCGGACTCGCGCACGCTCGCGAATCCCGACTCCGATCATCGGCGGTTCCGGACAGACCTCTTCGAAGTACTCCATGATCGCCGCCGACTCCGTCAGGAAGCTCCCGTCTTCGAATTCGAGAACGGGTAGCTTTCCCAGCGGATTGCGACTCAAGTGCTCGGCTTTCTTCTGCTCGCCCTCGCGCAGATTGACCATGATCTCTTCGACGTCGATCTTCCCTCCCATGGCGGCCTTTTCGGCCAGATAGAGGCGAACGCGGGTGGGATTCGGGGCGATGATGAAAACGTAGAGCTTCACGATGCGGCTGCTCTCAGGTGATCTGTTCCCCTGAGGATACGTGAGCCGAAGCCATACCGGCAAACGAACGAAGGGCTTCCCGCTAACCCGGGACCTCGCAGGCCGAACTTCGCCTGGTCACGTGTGCGCGGGTGATCGACTTCAGGTCTGGCGTTCCGACTCCCTTCATGGTCGTCGCGAGTTCACTTCGCAGGATCTCGAGCACGGCTTCGACGCCAGGTTGACCGAAGGCCGCCAACCCCCAGGCATAGGGCCGGCCGACGCACACGGCATCGGCACCCAGCGCCAGGGCTTTGAAGATGTCGGTCCCCCGGCGGAAGCCACTATCGATCAGGATCGGGATGCGTCCGCCAACTTCTTCGACGATTCCCGGAAGGACTTCGATCGTGGACAATCCGCTGTCTTCAGCTCGACCCCCGTGGTTGGAAACCACGATCCCGTCGACTCCGTGCTCGATACACAGGCGCGCGTCCTCGCGTGTGAGGATCCCTTTGAGCAGCAACTTCATCGACGTCGCATCGCGAATCCTGTCCACGTAGTCCCAGTCCAGGAGCATGAGATTCTCGAGGCGTCTTCCCAGATCGAATCCAACCGCATCGGCTGCGCCAATCGCTCCGCGAAGGATGTCGTCGCCGAAGGACTTGTGACACGCCTGGCACTCCTCATTGCTCGATCTGCGAAAGCGGCGAATCCGATCCCGGTTCTGTCCAAAGGGGGTGGCCGTCATGTCTACGGTCAGAACGACGGCGGGGCAGCCTACCTCTTCGGCCTTTTTCAATTGCATGCGCGTCGCGGGCCAGATGCCGGGTGTGTAGAGTTGGAACCAGACCGGGGTGCCTCGCGCCTCGACCACCTCTTCGATCGGCACGGATGTACCCGTCGACAGGATCTGCAGTTGGTCCGTGCGCCGGGCGGCTCGCGCAACGGCGAGTTCCCCCTGTGGATGGAATGCCTTCTGAGTGCCCATCGGAGCCAGGACGATTGGGCTGGAGAACCTGGTTCCGAAGAGTTCCGTCGAGGTGTCCAGTTCGCGAACATCGACCAGACGCCGCGGCAGCAACTGGAAGTCGTCGAATGCGGATCGGTTAGCTCGAAGAGTGACCTCGTGCTGAACGCCCATCGACAGATAGGTGTAGTGCGCTGGGGACAAATTCCGTTCGGCTACGGCCTCGAAGTCAAAAACGTTGATTGCATCCGCAGCGGCCGTGATGATCTCGCGGGTTTCCTCCGGACTTGCAGAGGTTTCTCCCAGTTTTGTAAGCAGATGCTCGAATGCGGCGACCGGTTGTGGGCAGAGCAGGAGCGGGCTCGCCAGGAAAAGTCGGAGGAGAGAACGTCGTCCAGGGTCGATTTGTGGGGACATGGGAATAGGCTACCGCAAGAAGCGTGCCCCGAATGGCTGGCTGTTAGGGGACCTTTGGAGAGGCTCTCCGCGATCTCGGTGCAAGTTCCGAACGACATCGCAATCGAGTGAATGCAGCCCTTTTTCGAATACTCAACTGGCCAGGTTTGCGGGACACGAAGGGGAAGATTGACAAAGTGTCGGTCTCTGAGGTAAGCACGATGTGCGCGAATTACCACCACAGACCCGACCCGGTACCGTAGAAGCCGGGAAGAGGAGGGTGCATGGACGAGATCCTCGTAGATCGCGAAGAAAACGGCGTCGTGACCCTCACGCTCAATCGACCGCAGGTGAAGAATGCGGTTGCGGGTGAGATGTGGGAGGAGTTGCAGCACGTCTTCGAGGAGGTGACGCGCACCGAGAGCGATCGCGTCCTGGTCATCACCGGGGCCGGCGGAGCCTTTTGTGCGGGGGCCGAACTGAGCAACAAGATGGGAGCGGGAACCCACCCGCTCAATTCCATGCACTCGGTGAACGCCGCGGCCATGGCGCTGCACGAAGTTTCGAAACCGACGATTGCAAAGGTACGTGGCCCGGCTGTCGGAGCGGGCATGAACCTGGCGCTGGGATGCGACTTGATCGTCGCGTCCGAGAACGCGCGCTTCTCGCAGATATTCGCGCAGCGCGGGCTCTCGGTTGATTTCGGAGGGACCTGGTTGCTGCCGCGCCTGGTCGGCCTTCACAAGGCCAAGGAGTTGGCGCTTTTCGGAGACATCATTTCCGCTGAGGAAGCGCGAGAGATGGGCATCGTGAACCGCGTTCTTCCCGATGACCAGTTGGACGCTTTCGTGGCCAATTGGGCGGAGCGTCTGGCCGCGGGTCCGCCTCTGGCGTTGCAGATGACGAAGAAGATGCTCGCGAACTCTCTGTCGCTGAGCCTTTCGGAGGCGCTCGGTCGGGAAGGCGTCTCACAGACCGTGAACTTCTCTACCAAGGATACGCTCGAGGGCGTGGCGGCGTTCGTAGAGAAGCGCAAGCCGGTCTACAGAGGACGTTAGTCGAAGACCACAAGTGAAGAACAGGAGGCCATCGCAAGTGTCCAGACCCATGCTTCGAACGGAGTTCTGTCAACGAGTCGGGATCGAATACCCGGTGGTGCTTGCGGGCATGGGGCCCGTTGCGGGGACCGGAGCCCCGGTGGCCTCTGCCGAACTCGTCGCGGCTGTCTCGAATGCAGGCGGCCTGGGCGTGCTTGGCGGGGTGGCCTACTCCCCCGATGAACTGCGCGCCGAGATCCGCAAGATCCGCTCGCTCACCGACAAGCCTTTCGGTATCGACCTGCTTTTGGCTCAAACGTTTCTGATTTCGCGTTCCGCTGGTCCGACACTTTCAGCTCCGTCCGCTGACAAGCTCCCTCAGGAACACCGCGATGCCGTGCAGCGCGTCGCCGACGAACTCGAAATCGTCCTGGAGAAAGCTCCACCCGAACAAGACCAGATGGGTTCGTGGATACCCGAGGGCAAGAGTTGGGCGGGTTCGCAGATGGAGGTGATCCTGGAGGAAGGAGTTCCCGTGTTCGCGTCCGGTCTGGGAACGCCCGGTCCTTTCGTGGAGGCTCTCGAGGCGAACGGCACGACGATCCTCTCACTGGTGGGCAACGTCCGTGCCGCCGAACAGGTCGCCCGCGACGGTGCGCACTATGTGGTCGCTCAGGGTACCGAGGCGGGCGGGCACACCGGTCGCATCGGTACGTTGGCCTTGCTGCCGCAGGTCATGGACGCGGTCGCGCCACTGCCGGTCATCGCGGCCGGCGGGATCGCGAGTGGCCGCGCGTTGGCAGGCGTGCTCGCCGTCGGGGCCGTCGCCGCCTGGTGTGGCACCGCCTTCCTGGTTTCTGAAGAGGCCAACCAGCCCGATCTGCAGAAACAGCGCATCATCGAAGCTGCGGCCGAGCAGACCATCGTGACGCGCCTCTACAGCGGCAAGACCATGCGCAATATCTCCAATCCACTGATCGAAGCCTGGGAACGCCAGAACATCCATGCCCTTCCGATGGGCGCGCAGGCCATCTTGATTCGCGATCTCAGCTACTCGATTCAGAAAGCGGGTCGCGAAGACCTGCTGATGAACGCCGCGGGGCAGACGTCGGGCATGCTGCACAAGAAGCGCCCGGCTGCGGAAATCCTCGACGAGATGGTGGCCGAGGCGGCCGAGATCCTGGCGTCGGGTCTGGGCAAGCGAGTAGAAGCGGCCGTCTGAGTCGGGAGTCAGTGCTCCGAGAGGATGGTTTTGTCGAAGCGCTGGAGGTCAGTCCAGCGCTTCGCTTCATCCGGCCATCTCTGCAGCAACCTGAGCGATACTCGGACGTTTCGCGAGCTGCCCGATCAATTCAGTGATCTGCGGATGGTCGGCCAGCAAGTCTACGTCGGCGACCTTCTTGGCCAGGGTGCCGGCCAGGCCAAACGTGTAGAAGATGTAGAGGTCTGCCAGCGTGAAATCCGCTCCCGCAGCGTGGGGGTCGCATACGCACAAGCGAGCCACCGCCTTCATCCCCGTCGCCAGATCCTTTTTGACCTGCTCTTTGGTCTCATCACTAACCGGCTTGCCAAACAAGAGTTCAGGGAGGCAGCGCCGGGCGACGAGTTCGATGTCCAATTTGAGATGGCAGACCAGCTCAATGACTTTGCCCGCCGCGAACGGATCGCTCGGCAGTAGCGCAGGCTCAGGCTTCAGGCGTTCTAGATAGTTGAAGATCGCCAGCGACTCGGACATAAACCGGCCGTCGACCTCGATCGAGGGCATCTTGCCCATCGGTGAACGCTGCAGATAGTCTTCGTCCTGGGAAGGTGGCGCTTTGACCTCTTCGAAGTCGAGCCCCTTCTCGATCAGCAGGGCCTTGGTCAGGCTGTAGTAGTTGCTCATGCGCAGGCCGTAGAGTTTGATCATGATCCCTCTCATCTAGATCGCTGTAGGCTTCCCGCAAGCAGATTTCCTGCTCCGTCCGGGCGCATTCTGGACCGTCTCTACCGCTTTCGCAATCGTCTGATTGGCACGCATCGGGCTATCGCAGTTCCGTCCTTTTCTGACAACGAGACTCGGGTCAGGCACAATTGCTCGGACCAGGTGGGCCGATGCAACCGCACTCGTGACGGAGACCCTCGTGACACGACCGAACTTCGTACTCTTCATCCCGGATCAATTGCGCTTCGATGCGGTGGGCTGCTTCGGAAACGAACTCGCACGCACCCCGCATATCGATGCGCTCGCGGCTCGCGGTACGCGCTTCACTCGCGCCTACGGACAGCATTCCGTCTGCTCTCCGAGTCGAGTTTCGTTTCTGACGGGCTGGTATCCGCACGTGCGCGGTCATCGCACACTGGGTCATCTTCTCCAGCCCGAAGAGCCGAATATCCTGCGGATCCTGAAGAACGCCGGCTATCACGTCGCTCATGCGGGGTTGCGCGGCGATACCTTTGCAAAGGGAATGACGGAGGAGAGTACGAGTCGCTTCGGCTTCGAAGTGTCGCCCGAGATGCTCTATTCGCCTTCGCCCTATGAAAGAGAACATCCGCTCTCCCGTGCGTTCTATCACGGACTTCGCGAGCGCTCCGGAGTGTCGCTCGATTTCGACGAGGCGGTGATACGAACGGCTGAACTGTGGTTGCAGGAAGGAATTCCCGAACCCTTTGTTTTGTACTTGCCGCTCATGTTTCCTCACCCTCCTTTTGAGGTCGAAGAACCCTGGTTTTCAATGCACGACCGCGCGGCGACACCGCCTCCTCTTGCGGCCGACCTCGCCGACAAGCCGAGTTATATGCAGGCGATCGTGGACCGCTACGGAACCAATCGTCTCGGTGCCGACGATTGGGCGGAGATTCGCGCGACCTACGCGGGGATGGTCAGCCGTATCGACGATCAGTTGGGACGGATCAATCGCGCCGTCGACGTCGCCGGGTTCGCTCACAATACAACGACGTTCTTCTTCAGCGATCACGGCGAGTATCTGGGCGACTTCGGCCTGATCGAGAAATGGCCGGCCGGGCAGCACGAGAGCCTGCTCCACAATCCGCTCGTCATCGCGTCCCCGGACGCAGCGGAAGGAGCGGTCACGGACAGTTTTGCCGAACTCATCGACATCGTTCCGACCTTGCTCGAAATGGCGCAACTCGAAGCGGACTACTCGCATTTCGGCAGGAGCCTGGTTCCCCTGCTGGGAGATGCCTCTCTGGTCCACAGAGACGCCGCCTTCAGCGAGGGTGGTTTCGGCAAGAACGAGAAACATCTATTGGAGCAGCCGGACTATCCCTACGACCTGAAAGGTGCACTCCAGAACGAAGAACCGCTCACGAACGGCCGAGTGCTGACGATTCGCACCGATCGCTTTACCTACTGTCATCGGCTCTACGAGGCGGACGAACTCTACGATCGCACACAGGATCCCGGTGAGTGCCAGAATCTGGCCGGCGATCCGAAGCACGCTGCGGTCGTCGCGGATCTGCGCGCCCAGTTACTCGATTGGATGTGCATGAGTGGTGACGTAATTCCGTGGAAAGAGGATGCGCGCTTCGATACGATTGGCGCGATTCGGCCCAGGGCCTGATTTCGCGAATCCGGGGAGTCCCGATTGAAGAAGATCTTGTTGGGTGTTGTGTACTTCACGGTCGGCGCCGTTCTGATCGTGGCGGCGGCCTACGCAATGCTCCTGCGCGGAACCGGTGGCGACTACATCAGCCAACCTCAGATCTCCCGGACCGCGCGTGATCCGCTTTCCGTATCCCGGTCTCGAGCCACTCAGGTCCATGCGGGAGCGTCCGCCGACAGACAGATTCTGTTCGGCGATCTTCACGTGCACACGACGTGGTCTTCCGACGCTTTTCTGTTCAGTCTGCCGCTCATTCAGGGCGAGGGTGCCCATCCGCCCGCGGATGCCTGCGACTTCGCCCGCCATTGTTCCGCGCTCGATTTCTGGTCGATCAACGACCACGCCGAGATGCTGACGCCCGAACAATGGCGGGAGACGATCGCTTCGATTCGCGAGTGCAACGAGGTTTCCGGCGGAGGGTCGGATCCGGATCTCGTATCGCTGCTCGGCTGGGAGTGGACCCAGATGGGAAGCGAACCGGAGAACCACTACGGCCACAAGAACGTCATTCTGCGGGGGATTGGTGCAGGCGAAGTCCCGACGCGCCCGATCGGTGCCGGTCAGAATCTGCTCAACGACGCCATTGCCGGAATGGGTCCGATGCGCGTGGCCCTGCCGGTTCTGGATCGCGAGAACTTCAGCTACTACATGGATTTCAACCGCTGGGTAACCGAGGCCATGGCCACGCCATTGTGTGAAGAAGGCGTCCCCGTGCGCGAACTTCCGGAGAACTGTATCGAGACGGCACGGACGCCCGGGACTCTGTTCGCAAAGCTCGACGACTGGGGTTTTGACAACCTCGTGATCCCGCACGGCACGAGCTGGGGCATCCACTCACCCGCGCTGTCCTCGCTCGCCTCACAGATGGGAACGGGTGGCGAACTGTCCGAGAGGCAACCTCTGTTCGAGGTCTTCTCCGGTCATGGAAATTCGGAACGCTACGGTCCGTTTGCAGCCCTTACCAGAGATCAGAATGGCGAACTCGTGTGCCCGGAGCCCAGCGACGGCTACGAACCGTGCTGTCATCGCGCTGGAATCCTCGCGCGTCGGACCTGTGCGGATCCGGAATCCGAGGAATGCGCGGACAGAGTCCGGCGTGTGCGCGACGATTTCATTGCGGGGTCATACGGCAGTTCCCGTTTTCACTTGATTCCCGGTGCAACGCCGGAGGATTGGGGTGAATGCGGTCAATTGCCCGGCGGCTTCATGCCCGCTTTCATGTACCGGCCGATGATGAGTGCGCAGTACGGACTGGCGCTGGGTGCATTCGGAGAGGGCCGGGAACCCGGTCGCTATCGCTACGGGCTGATTGGCTCGAGTGACAATCACAAGGCTCGGGCGGGTACCGGTTACAAAGAGTTCGGGCGCAAGGCGATGACGGACGCATGGGGTATCGATGGCGCCGTACTCGAGCGCCTCGAACCCGATCCCGAGGTGCTCGCTGCCGAACGCGAGAAGGGAACGCTCGCGCTCGACGAAGTTCGCCCGTTGACGGGTTTCATGCCGGAACGGGGGGCGTCCTTTTATTACACCGGAGGTCTCGTTGCGGCACACGCCGAGGGGCGCGGACGCGATGCTCTGTTCGACTCGCTCGTTCGGCGCGAGGTCTATGGAACCTCGGGTGATCGAATTCTCCTCTGGTTTGATCTCCTGCTGCCCGACGGCACATCGAAACCCATGGGAAGCGAATTCGAGCTATCCGAGAATCCGCGTTTCGAAGTTCGTGCAGTCGGCTCTTTCGAGCAGAAGCCCGGGTGTCCGCAAGACGTGGTGTCCAGCCTCGGTAGGGAGCGAACCGAACGTCTTTGCCTGGGCGAATGCTACTTCCCCAGCGACACGAGAAACGAAATCACGCGCATCGAAGTCGTGCGCATCCGTCCGCAGAAAAGTCCCGATGAGCCGGTGGCTCCCCTGATCGAAGACCCGTGGCGGATTCTGCCCTGTAGCGATACTGGTGGCGGTTGTCGGGTCGAGTTCGAAGATCCCGACTTCTCCCACAGTGGGCGCGAAACGATCTATTACGTTCGCGCGATTCAGGAAGCGAAACCGATGGTGGCCGGAGATCCGCTTCGCTGTGATCGCGACGAGCGAGGCCAGTGCATCCGACCGAGGCCGTGTTACGCGAACGGGCCGAAGTTCGATCCGGGCGACGAATGCCTGGACGAGGTAGAGCCACGAGCCTGGTCATCGCCGATCTTCTTGACGCAAGCGTCGAACTAGCTCGGGAGTCCGCAACTCGAATCGCTGCCGGATTCGCGTGTACGTGTTGGAGTCGACTTCCTCAGAAGGGGAGGTCGAGCGCTTCGCAGATCAACTTCATGAACGGCCGGGCCGCTTTGAAGTGAGTCTCCACCTTGTCGGTGAATCGGGGCTTGAACAGGTCTGTCAAGGTCAGGTCCGCGACCGCGATGAAGTCCTTGCGCTTGAGATCGTCGATCAGTGGGTGGTCCGCGTCGTAGCCTTTCGGAGGTCGTTTCAGGCTTTCCCCGCCAAGACTGAAGTACTGGTTGAAAGTCTTCTCGTCCCGGACTTTGAGCCACTTCCTCGGCTGCTCGTCCAGGTACTCGCGCATGGCTGCGAGCGTGGGCCCATCGGGATGCCACATACCCACGCCGATGAACACCTCGTCGAGATCGAAGTGCACGTAGAGCCCTGGAGCGTGTACGTCTTTGCCCGCCTCGTGACGGAACTGCACGCCCACATTGGTCTTGTAGGGGGTCTTGTCCTTTGCGAAGCGCGTGTCCCTCTGCGGTCGCATCATCGAACCGCCCACCTTCTTATTGCAGGCGACCAGGTGTTTCGACAGCTTTCGCAGGCGTGGCTCCATCGCTCGAATGAAGGCCAGGGTAGGCTCGCGCACCTGTTCCTCGTAGCGCGTCTGGTTCGCCTTGAACCAGTCGCGATCGTTGTTCACGCTGAGTTCGGCCAGAAACTCGATCGCACTCTCCCGATAGCGCGTGAATTCACCAGGCGTTTTCGCTGTCATCGAAGCCTCCGTCGAGGTGCCACTCTACCCGTTTCAGGTTGCACCCGTATGTTTCTGGCAGACTAGGACTCATGCACGAAATCCAACACCGCACAGTAGAGACCAACGGCATCCAGATGCACATCGCCGAGGCGGGGGAGGGTCCCCTCCTGGTCCTTTGTCACGGCTTTCCCGAATCCTGGTACTCGTGGCGTCACCAACTCTCGGCTCTGGCCGAGGCCGGGTATCACGTGGTCGCTCCCGACCAACGCGGATACGGTCAGACGACGGCACCTGAAGCGGTCGAGCAGTACACGCAGTTCCACCTCGTCGGCGATATCGTCGGCCTCGTCGCTGCTCTCGGAGAAGAGCAGGCCGTGATCGCCGGCCACGACTGGGGCGCGCCCGTCGCCTGGAACGCAGCGCAGTGGCGTCCCGATGTTTTCCGCGCAGTGATCGGTTTGTCGGTGCCCATGTCGGAACGCACACCGATTACGCCGATTCAACTGTTCAAGAATATGTTCGGCGACACCTTCTTCTACATCCTCTACTTCCAGACTCCGGGCGTGGCTGAGCACGAACTTCGCAGGGATGTGCGCAGGAGCGTTCGCGACTTCATGTACGCCGCCTCCGGCGACCGGCCCGAGGACGACGGGATTTTCCGCACACAGAGCAAGCGTGCGGCCTTCCTCGACCAGATGCCCAGTAGCGAGAAGCTGCCCGACTGGCTTTCCGAAGCGGATCTCGACTTCTTCGTCGGCGAGTTTGAGCGCAACGGTTTCCGCGGTGGCCTCAACTGGTACCGCAATATGGATCGCACCTGGGAGTATTCGGCGGCTTTTCAGGGCAAGAAGATCGAGCAGCCGTCTCTGTTCATCAGCGGGGATCGCGACCTGATCGCCGGTAACCCGTTCTGGGAGCAGAACATGCGCGCGGTCTGTACGGGATTGCAGGATCCGGTCATCCTGCCCGGCATCGGGCACTGGACCCAGCAGGAGGCGCCCGACGCGGTGAACCGCGCCATGATCGACTTCCTGAAATCCCTCGACTGAGGCCAAGTGAACCTACATCGGATGGGAAGCGCAACGATCCGCCAGCCGAGTTCGGCTGATGCTCATCCTCGAGATGGAGCGATCGGCCCAGTTCGGTTCCCGCTTCCACCGGCAAGGTGAAATCGCCGCGCGTTGTACCCGTTGATGGCCAGCAGCAGTCCGGCGAGGGCCAAAAGGGCAGGCCCCGAGAGCGATGGGGCCGAGACCATCGGCGAGATACTTCCGGAGAGGAACGAGCCAGCGTGAAACCCATTGCCGCCGATGTCGTACTCGCTTCGGGCCAGATCGAGCGATGAAGAGGCCGAGGGCGTCAGGGGCGCTAGCAGGAAGAGTGTAATATCGACCCCGTCGTCGTGAGCATTGCCTTCGAGTGTGATTTCGATGGAGTTGCCGACGTCAACGGTGCTTTTCAGGTTTGTGTGATCATGCAGGGTAAAGGGGACTTCCAGGGAGATGAATTGCTCGCTGCCATTCTCGAAATCGCCGACATCGAAAGTCCAGGTGAAGCTGCCCGTCATCTGGGAGCTATTTTCCGCCAGAACGACATCGTCGAGTGTATAGGTCACCGTTTTGGCTCGAGAATCGGACGCGACCAGGACGAGAATGAGAATTATCGCGAGACAGAATACTCGAGCAAGATTCATGAGTGGTGACTTTCCTGCCGAGCCTGGCGCGATGAGTGCGTTCGAATACTATACACCGAATCGAGGCATCAATACGCCATGGAATGCGAGGCAGAGGACATAGCTACCCCGGGAGAGCGGCTGTTTCTGAATCTCACGGGTGTCGCCGGGTTATTCGATTCGGTTCCCGAGTTACGCGATGCGTTATTCGGGGAGCCGGAGTCTGCCGCCGCCAGGCCTTGTCCGATCGATGCTGTCGTCTGTCTTCGGACCGAAGACGGGTCAGTGAACATCGTCGTCGTGATCCGCAATGGACAGATCCGGGTCCAAAGAGGCGAGGGATCCGCTGAAGAGGCCGAGGCGACGTTAGTCTTCGCTTCTGAGGACGAAATTGCGGCCATGGAACAGCTCGGACCGGATGACGAAGTGCGAAAATTCCTCGCGTCCGATGTACGGCTCGAAGGGAACCCTGCCGTTTTCGGCTACTACAGCTATCTGATGAGCCTCGTCGATCCGGGGGGAGGCCTCTCTGCCATTGAGGAGCAGAAGAGAAAGAACCGCGCCGTCGCTTTCGAAGTCGCCGCGAAGGCCGGTAAACCGGAGCGGCGTATGCGCGAAGCCCGTACCGCCGACCGTCTCAGGGCCGAGCCGGTCGATTCGGGCGTGCACTGGCTGAAAGAGGCCTATCTGGCCGACTCCTCCCTCGGGGATTTTCCACGCCTGGCGCGATTCAAGCAGGAACACCTCGAAGAGCTTCCCGAGGTCACCGCCGAGTACGGCGAACTCTTGACCGACTTCTTTCAGGAGAACGGCTACGAAAACCGCAACGATGGTACGCCCTGGGATCCCGCCCAGCGCACGGCCGAAGCGTTCTGTCACGTGATGCGCCACCGGGAGCCTCTACTGCGCAACGGAGATCTGCTGGCTGGGACCTTGACGCCCAACCCCATATGTGGCGCGGTGAACCATCCTTTCACCATCGGCTGGTCCATCTGGGGCGAGCTCAACACCCTTGACCAGCGAGAGTTGGATCCTTTTGCGATCACGCCAGAGACCGCCCGGACCCTGCACAAGAAAGTCCTCCCGTTCTGGATGAATCGTCACCTGCCTTACGTCTGGCAGCAGAGGTTGCGCGCCAGGCGAGAGCGGGGTGAATCAGTGCGCGCGGACCGGATCTACGACCGGATGTTCTTCCTCATTCCCTGGGGGCTGGTTTCGCTGAACCCGGGTAGCCCGGGTTTCGGCACGGCGGTGCGCAAGGGCCTGCCGGGGTTTCGCGAGCAGATCCAGCGGCAGAAGACGGAGTTCGAAAAGGATGCCGTTCTCGACGACGCCACTCGAGACGAGAAGCTGAAAGCTCTCGACGCGATGGACACCGCACTGGAAGGCGTTTCGCTCTATACCCGCCGACTGGCCGACCAGGTCGGCCTGGAGGCTCGCGCGGAAGCCGGATCGGATTCGAGAAGGGCGGAACTGAAAGAGATCGAACGCATTCTGCGCAAGCTGTGCAACGAGCCGGCCGCGACTCTCCACGAAGCTCTCCAGGCGATCTGGATTCTGTTCATTGGTATCGGACTGGACAGCATGGACGATGACATCGGCGTCGGTCGACTGGATCAGATCCTGCAACCCTATTTCGAAGCGGACATGCAGCGGATAAGTGGCGAGAAGGAGCGGGAAGCCTATCTCGAGCGAGCCCTGGAACTGGTGGGCTGTTTCTTCTTGCGACTGACCAGTCACCGTCTCGCGGCAGCCACCATCGCCTCCTGGCAGAACTCAGGTGCGCCGGGCGTGGCCTCCATCACCGTCGGCGGCGTTACACCTTCCGGGGAGGATGCGGTCAACGACATGACCTACATCATCCTCAAACTAACCGAGATGCTATCGCTGGACGATCCGGATATGGATGCTCGCTACATGAAGGGGGTGAATAGCGAGACCTATCTGAGGCGAGTCTGTGAGGTGAACTACATCACCTCTGGCACCCCGGCGATCCACAATGACCGACAGGTAATCGAGGGGCTGTGCCAGCACGGCTGGGCTCTGGAGGATGTCCGCGACTGGGTTCCCTGCGGCTGCGTGGAGCCGGTCATCTCCGGTAAGCACTTCGCCGCCACCGGTGACATCGATTCCAATCTGATGGTGCCGCTGGAGGTGGCTCTGAACAACGGTCGCCACTCGAAGTGGAACCGGTCGCCCGCGGATGAACCTCTGGGAACTCCGACCACCGGTGAGGTGGAGAGCTTCAACGACTTTGAAGCCTTCTTTGCGGCTTTCGAGCGACAGTTCTACTTCATCTACGAGCCGCTGATCGATGAGATCTCCCATGAACTGGTGAAGATCCATCCCGAAGTCATACCGGCGCCTCTCTATTCCGCCCTGCTGGAGGGGTGCATCGAGTCAGGCCGGGGGATGACCCAGGGAGGGGCCAGGTACAACTCTTCGGGGACCTCGTTCATTGGCCTTTCCGATGTCGTCGATTCGCTATTGGCGATCAAGAAGCTGGTTTTCGACGGCACCCATTGTCAGGACGGCAAGACAATCGGGTTTCGCGAACTGATGGATGCGGTTGACCACGATTTCAGAGGCGAGGTGCCCGGGAGTGACGAGGACAGACGCTACAAGCGGATCTACGCCTCTGCTCGGTTCTCAGCGGCGAAATTCGGTTCCGGGGATCCAGAGGCTCGGGAGATGGCCCATCGCGTGACCCGGATGATTCGCGAGTTCTTCAATCGGCACAGCAACAATCGCGGGGGTCCGTACACGACGGGTTATCGGACCAATAACAACCACACGGTCTTCGGCCGGGTCTCCGGGGCCTCCCCATCGGGAAGGCTTGCGAACACGCCGTTTACTTCGGGGCTCACCCCCAGTCCCATCGCGAGCAAGAACCTGCTCGACAATCTGATCGATGTGGGAAGCATCGACCCTCGCACCGCCGACAATAGCTATACGCTGAACGTGCGCCTGGCGTTCTCGAGCAATCGCAGCCATGCGAATAACATCGCCATGATCGCCCACTACGTGGACAGCTATTTCGACAGCGGCGGAATGCAACTCCAATTCAATATGGTCGATTCCGACACTCTCAAAGATGCCATGGCGAATCCAGAGCACTATCCCGATCTGATCGTGCGCGTCTCCGGCTATACCGGCTACTACACGCGCATGCAGCAAGATCTTCAGATGGAAATCATCGGACGGACCGAATTCGCACTCTGATCCTTTGGGTGAACTCGTGAAATGAGTGAACTCTCGGAGGCCTATTCTGCTTGACCCCATGCTCCTTTAGTGATAGCTAAAGGCCTTGGCTTCCCCTGTCACTCACATCGAGAACGGCCAGCGGAACCGGGAGAGGATCCTGGATGCCGGTTCCGCTCTGATGAGCGAGCGGGGGTTCGCCGGTGCCACGATTGCGGCGATCTGCGAGCGGGCCAAGGTGCGGCCGCCGACTCTCTACTGGCATTTCGGGGACAAAGAGGGCCTCGTCGCCGCGGTCATGGAGCGCGCTGCCGAACGCTGGTTCGAGGAATTCGTTCAGGACGAGGGAGTCGCCGAAGCGGGGCGTTCCGGCGTGCTGGGTGCGTTGTTCCGCGATCGGCCCGAGTTCTTGCGTCTGCTCCTTCTGCTCGCACTCGAACGCCGCGATCCCGCCGATGAGGTTCGCGGCGCTGTCGAGCGCATCCGGCAACGCGCAAAGCAGGCCTGGAGTGCGACGTTGGAGCAATTTCTCACCGGAATCGAGGATTCGCGGAAGCGCAAGAAGGCTGCGGGGCTTCTGTCCGAACTCGTCATCGCCCAGATGGACGGAATCTTCATCGCATCCCAACTCCATCCCCAGACGACGGATGTCGAGTCCCTGATCGAATTGATGGAGGTTGCGATTCGCGCGGCGGCACAGGAACTCGTCGAGCGATCGCAATCACCGGCGTCGAGCACTCGAACCCGTGCGCGACCGAGAAGGCAGTCTTCCTGAAGGAGTTTCGATGGCCCCTCACGTCGTCAAGGTTGAAGGTGTCGAAGTATCGGCTGACCACTGGATCGGCGGAGAGCGAGTCGCATCGCAGGAACGCTTCGAGGTGCGCTCTCCCATCGACGGAATGAAGCTCGCGGAAGTGTCGGCGGGCGGGGCTGCTGAGGTCGACGCGGCGGTCGAGGCTGCACGCCGCGCTTTCCCGGCCTGGGCCGAGCTCGGGCCGGAGGGGCGCGCGCCGATCTTGCAACGCTTTGCGGAAGCCATCGTCGAACGAGTCGACGAGATCGCTCCCGTCGAAACTGCGGATGTGGGCTCGCTCCTGATCGGAAATCAGAAGGCCGTGGTTCCGCGCTCGGCGCACAATATCTCGTTCTTCGCGGAGCGAGCGAAGAAACTCGGTGAAGTCATTGATTCGGAGCCGGTCGAGAACTGCGTGCGCTACGAACCAAGTGGCGTGGCCGCTCTGATCACTCCGTGGAATGCGCCGTTCATGCTGACGACCTGGAAGCTCGGCCCGGCGCTCGCTTCCGGTTCGGCCGTTGTGCTCAAACCGCCCGAGTGGGCACCGCTCTCCTGCTCGCTTCTCGCCGATCTCGCCGCGCAGGCGGGACTTCCCGCGGGGGTCTTCAATGTCGTCCAAGGCATCGGAGAGGACGCCGGTGCGGCACTCGCGCGGCATCCGGGTGTGGCGCGGATCAGTTTCACCGGTTCGACCGATACTGCGCGCCTGGTTGGAAAATCGGCGGCGGAAAACCTCTGCCCGGTGAGTTTCGAACTCGGAGGCAAGTCGCCGCTACTGGTCTTTGGCGATGCGGACCTCGACGCTGCGGCGCAGACGGTGGTCGCGCAGTACATGAACGCGGGCCAGGTGTGCCTGGCCGGGACGCGCATTCTGGTCGAGGCGAGCATCTCCGAGGCTCTGCGCGAGAAGGTCGCGGCCGCGGTCGCGGGCATGCGAGTTGGCGATCCGCGAGAACTGGGAACCCGCGTGGGGCCGCTGATTCACGCGGATCACTTCGCACGGGTTTCGGGTTTCGTGGAACGCGCGAAGGCGGCCGGAGCCCGAGCCGTGTGGGGCGGGGACCGACACACTGCAGGCGAGCTCTACTTCGAGCCCACACTGCTCGAAGATGTCGAGCGCGACTCCGAACTCTTCCGCAAGGAGGTCTTCGGCCCGGTGTTGAGCTGGCACACCTTCGAGAATGAAGAGGAAGCCGTCGACCTCGCCAACGACCAGGAGTACGGGCTCGCTGCGACGCTCTTCAGTGGTAGCGAGGAGCGCGCGCGTCGCGTCGCAGAGCGCGTGGTCGCCGGAACCGTCTGGGTGAATTGCTACTTCATCCGCGATCTCGCCGCACCGTTCGGAGGCTCGCGGAACTCGGGGATCGGCCGCGAAGGCGGAGACTGGAGTTTCGATTTCTTCTGCGATGTGAAGAACATCGCGATCCGCAAGAACTCATTCCAATGAGGAGAGACAGCATGGGACAGATCGTTGCCGCCGCGGTCGTGAGTCACCAGCCCGGCATCATGGTGCCCGAGGCCGCCCGCAAGGCATTGTCGAACGGGAAAGACACGACCCTGGTCGCGGGTTTCGCAGATCTGCGCGCCGCGCTCGACGCTGCGCGCGCAGACACGCTGATCATCTTCGACACTCATTGGTTCACGACGCTGGAACACGTGGTCGCCGGGGCCGAGCGTTACAAGGGGGTCTATACCTCGGACGAACTGCCGCGACTCATCAGTGACTTCGAGTACGACTTCGCCGGAGCGCCGGCGCTGGGCGCGCTGGCCGGTGAAGTGGCTGCAGAGCGCGGGATTCGCCTGAACAATACCGAGAATCCGAACATCGCCATGCAATACCCGCCGCTCAACCTGCTGCATTTCCTGCACCGGGGCGAGGGCGTATTGCGCGTCGGGATCTGCCAGCAAGCGGAACGCCATAACTTCATCGAATTGGGTGAAGTCCTGGGCGAGGCGATTGCGCGCAGCGGGTCGCGCGCGGCATTGCTCGGAGCGGGTGGCATGAGCCACCGATTCCCGGCGATGGATCGAAGTGACGATCACATGGCCTTTGGGGCCGAGTGTGTGATCTCGGAGGAAGCTCGAGCGATCGACGAGCGAATCCTGGATCTCTGGAGCCGGGGCGATCATGCGGCCGTGATCGATCTGTATCCGGAGTATCAGGCCTTCAAGCCGGAGGGCTTCTTCGGGCACTACCTTGCGATTGCCGGGGCGCTGGGCAGTCGGGACTGGACGGCGAAGGGCCGTCGCATGTCGGACTACGAGAACGCACTGGGAACCGGACAGGTGCACGTCTGGTTCGATCTTCAGGAATAGGGGGAGGGCGAATGGCAGCCGAGAATCCGAGGAGTGCGCTCGAAGGCGAGCGCGAGGAGTGGCGGCGGATCCTCTATGAAGGCGTCGAGCAGTGGGTGCGACCGGACGGCGAGGAACTCGTCCTGGGCGATGGCCGACGGATCGCCGATGCCGACGCGCACTACCTGGCTCCGTGTGTTCCTACGAAGATCCTTTGCGTACATCTCAACTACGACTCGCGCGTCGCCGAGTTCGGCGGAGCACCGCTCGACACACCGACCTACTTTCACAAACCGACGACCGCAATGAACTCGCATCGCGGCAAGCTTCACCGCCCCGCGGACTGTCAGTACCTGAACTACGAAGGCGAGATCGCCGCGATCGTCGGCAAGCCCATGCGCAATATCGCTCCTGCCGATACCTGGGAGTATCTGGCGGGCTTTGCGCCTGCGAATGACGTCGGTTGCCACGACTACCGAGATACGGATCGCGGTGGCATGACGCGAGTCAAGGGTATGGACGGCTTCTGTCCGGTGGGTCCAGGCGTCGTACGCGGTGTCGATGTGCGGGAGTCCACTCTGCGTACCTGGATCAACGGAAAGATCGTCCAGGAAGCCAAGGTCTCGGAGATGGCTTTCGGGATCGACTATCTGCTCGCCGATCTGTGCCGGCACATCACTCTTCTGCCGGGCGATGTGATTCTGACCGGCACTCCGGCTTTCTCTCGGCCGATGCAACTCGACGATGTCGTCGAGGTCGAAGTGAGCGGTCTGGGCCGCTTGAGCAATCGCGTGGTCGAGATTCCGGCCCCGATCCACAAACTCGGCCATCAACCCACGGATACGCCAATCGTACGCGGTGTCGCGCTGGGCTCGGATGCCCGAACGCGCCGCGATGGCGCGAAATAGGAGAACTGGACATGGGCGCTCGAACCGGGAAGGAATTCCTCGAGGGACTGAAGGACGAACGCGTTCTCTGGTTGCGAGATGAACGCGTCGAAGATGTGACGCAACACCCGGAACTGGCCGGAGCCGCGCAGGCGATTGCCCGTCTCTTCGACTTGCAACACGAGCGTGCCGATCTTTGTCTGGAGGCGGATCCCGAGACCGGAGAGCCCGTCAATATCAGTCACACTTTGCCGCGTTCGAAGGACGATCTGCAACGACGCCGTCGCTGTCTCGAAACCTTCGCGGAAGCTTCCGTCGGACATATGGGCCGAAGCCCCGACTACATCAACGTCACCTTTGCCGGCTTCGCGGCGGGTCGCGAGCGTTGGGTGGCCAATGGCAACGACGAAGGTGCGGAAAACCTGATCCGTTACCAGCGCGAAATCGCGCGCCGGGACCTCTCGCTCACACACACGATCGTTCACCCGACGATCGACAAGATGCGCGATCGCGACTTCGCCGCGGCCGGAGATCCCGTGCCGCTTCACAAGGTGGGCGAGACGGAGAACGGAATCGTGGTTCGAGGTGCGCGAATCCTCGCAACACTGGCCCCGTTTTCCGACGAACTGGCCGTCTACCCGAGCCACCCGGCCCCCGCGGGTGCAGAGGAGTACTGCGTCGCGTTCTCGATTCCGATGAACACGCCGGGTCTGGTCTTCCTGTGCCGCGACAGCGCTTCGGCACCCGGCGCAGACCACTTCGACCGACCGCTCTCGAGTCGGTTCGACGAACAGGACGCCTTCGCGATCTTCGACGACGTCGAGATTCCGCGCGAGCGCGTCTTCATCGACGGCAACCTCGAGGTCTACAATTCCATACTCTTCGGCACCTGGGCGGCCAACGTCATGCAGCAGACCATGATTCGCGCCCAGACCAAGCTGGAGTTTGCCTGGGGACTGGCTTCGCGCATGGCTGAAGCCATCAATGATACGGGACCCGCAACTCAGCGATTGCTGGGAGAGATTCACTGCTACTCCGAACTCGTGTACAGCGCGCTACGCCTCGCCGAAGCCAATGCCTACGACTGGGGCGAGGGCTACTGGTTCCCCGATGGACGTCCCTTCGTGCCGTTGCGCGCGCTCGCGCCGCAGTGGTTCCCGCGCGTCAATGAGATATTCCACTTGATCGGAAGCCACAATCTACTGGCGACGCCATCGCGCGCTCAACTCGACCACCCGGAGACGCGCAAGCTGCTCGATTCCTACCTGCACGGCGCCAACGGAATCGATGCGGAAGAGAGATCCGCGGTGTTCCGGATGGCCTGGGACTTTGTCGGTTCGGAGCTCGGCAATCGCAACGAACTCTACGAACGCTACTACTTCGGCTCGGGTTCCCGGCACATGGGGATGGCGCATCTGGCGGGAGACCGCACGCGAGCCGACTCGCTGGTCGAGGAGATGCTCCGTCGCCCGAGCTGAAGGATCGATGGACATCGAACTCTCAGCGTTTCGCGATACTCGCTCGCAAGGCCCGGGCAAAGGCTTCCCCGGCACTCGAAAGTGGGCGACCGCGTTTTCGGATCACCGCCAGCTGGCGGATGATGTTCAGACCTTGAACGCGTAACACGCGAACGCGCGGATCTGCGCCTGCGACGCCCAGTTCGCTGACGAACGCCAGGCTCCGGGTCGTGGCAACCATCTGCAGGATCGCGGCGACCGAACGCAATTCCATGACGACGTTCATTTCAACTGCCGCTTCGCGCAGATCACCGTCGATGAGATGACGGATGGCACTGCCCGCCTCGAAACCCACCAGAGCCTGGCCGTGCAATGCGCGCACGGGAAGCCGTTTGCGCTGGGCCAGCGAGTGTTCCGCCGCCGCCACCAGGACGATCCGATCGTCACAAAGGTGTTGAACCTCGAGTTCGGGTGAGTGAACGGGCAGGGTGACGACGCCCAGTTCGAGTCGTTCAGCGACCACATCCTCTTCGACCTCGCGACTGCCCGCTTCCTTGAGCTTGAAAACGATCCCGGGATGACTGGCCTGGAAGCTGACGATTGTCGGCGGGACCACGAATGCGACCGCCGTTGCTCCCCCGCCGATGCGGACCATTCCCACGTCCAGTCGCTGATGAGCCTCGACGCTCTCCTGAAGGCGTTGGTAACGCTCGACCAGCGCCCGGCCTTCGCTCTCGACCAGTCGCCCCATCTCCGTCAGGGCCACCCCGCGCTGGCTTCGTTCCAAAAGTTCTGCGCCGAATTCATTTTCGAGTTGCTTGATGCGCCGCGAAAGAGCGGGTTGAGACAGGCCCAAGGCTGCGGCGGCTTCGGTGATTGCCCCGTGCTGGGCAACGCTGATCAACGAGCGGATGCGAAGTAATTCCATCATGCAAGAATAGCATGAATACTATGCAAAGAGTTCACTTTACGCATGGCAGCGAGCGTACTAGCTTGCCCCTGGGCGGCGGCACGGGCCCCGAATCCCATCACCCACCTCTCGGGAGAAGACGATGCTTGAAGCGTATAGACGACACGCCGAAGAACGCGCCGCCCAGGGCATCCCGGCCCTGCCTCTGAATACCGAACAGACCCGAGCCCTGGTCGAGTTGCTGCAAGCCCCACCTTCGGGCGAAGGCGAATTCCTGATGGAACTCTTGAGCGATCGGGTTCCCGCGGGAGTCGATCCGGCCGCCGAGGTCAAGGCGGGTTTCCTCTCTGCGGTGGCCAGGGGTGAACTCCGTTCACCGCTATTCGATAAGCCGGAGACGGTGCGCCTCCTGGGTACGATGCTAGGCGGCTACAATGTGGCGCCTCTCGTCGAGTTGCTCGAAGACTCCGAACTCGGCCAGTTGGCCGCCGATCAACTCTCGCGAACGCTGCTCGTTTTCGATGCTTTCGAGAGTGTGGCCGCTCGGGCCAGAGATGGAGGCGAGAACGCCAAGGCCGTGCTTCAGTCGTGGGCCGACGCGGAGTGGTTTACCCGGCGGCCGGAGGTTCCCGAGACCATGACGGTCACCGTTTTCGAAGTCGTCGGTGAGACGAATACCGATGATCTTTCTCCGGCCACGGAAGCCTGGTCTCGTCCGGACATCCCACTGCACGCGCGGGCCATGTTGGTCAATCCGCGCGAGGGCATAAGCAACGCGCCGCAGCAGATCGTCGAACTCGAGAAGAAGGGCCACCCGGTCGCGTACGTGGGCGACGTGGTGGGGACCGGATCGTCGCGCAAGTCCGCAACCAACTCGGTGCTATGGCACATCGGGGATGATATCCCGAACATTCCCAACAAGCGCAGTGGCGGCGTCTGCATCGGCGGGAAGATCGCCCCGATCTTCTTCAATACGATGGAAGACTCTGGTGCTCTGCCGATCGAATGCGATGTGAGCGAGATGCACATGGGCGACGTCGTCACGCTCTACCCCTATCAGGGCAAGGTCGAAGACGAGCAGGGGAAGACGATTTCGGAGTTCTCGCTCAAGACCGAAGTGCTGCTCGACGAGGTTCGGGCCGGTGGGCGCATCCCCCTGATCATTGGACGAAGTCTGACGCAGAAGGCGCGCGAGGAACTCGGCCTCGCTCCCTCCGAGGTCTTCCGAACGCCTGAGCAACCTCTGGACACGGGCAAGGGATTCACTCTTGCGCAGAAGATCGTGGGTCGCGCCTGTGGTGCTGATGGCGTGCGACCGGGTGCCTATTGTGAGCCCCGCATGTCGACTGTGGGTTCACAGGATACGACCGGCCCGATGACCCGAGACGAACTCAAGGAACTCGCCTGCCTGGGCTTTCAGGCCGATCTGGTACTGCAGTCCTTCTGTCATACCGCGGCCTATCCAAAGCTCGTGGACGTCGGAACCCACCAGACCCTGCCCGGCTTCTTCACCGAACGGGGAGGGATCGCGTTGCGGCCCGGGGATGGGATCATCCACTCCTGGCTCAATCGCATGTTGCTGCCCGACCAGGTCGGAACCGGCGGAGATTCGCACACTCGCTTTCCGCTGGGAGTTTCCTTCCCCGCGGGCTCCGGGCTGGTCGCGTTTGCGGCGGCGCTCGGAGTGATGCCACTCGATATGCCCGAATCGGTACTGGTGCGTTTCAAGGGTGAGCTCCAGAAAGGCATCACCCTGCGGGACCTGGTCAATGCGATCCCCTATGCAGCGATCCAGAGCGGCGATCTCACCGTGTCCAAGGAAGGCAAGAAGAACATCTTCTCCGGACGCATCCTCGAGATCGAAGGTCTGCCCGATCTCACCGTTGAGCAGGCGTTCGAGTTATCGGACGCAACGGCCGAGCGCTCAGCGGCCGGCTGCAGCATCCGACTCGGAGAACACTCAATCAGCAACTATCTGCGCTCCAACGTCACGCTCTTGCGCTGGATGATTTCCGAAGGTTATGGCGATGCCGCGGCCCTCGAACGCAGGGCGAAGGCCATGGAGGTATGGCTCGAAGATCCGCAACTCCTGCAGCCGGATGGCGATGCCGACTACGCCAAGGTCTTCGAGATCGATCTGGCCGACGTCAAAGAACCGCTACTCGCCTGTCCCAACGATCCCGACGATGTGAAACCCCTGAGCGAGCTTGCGGGAACCCACGTGGACGAGGTCTTTCTCGGCTCTTGCATGACCAACATCGGGCATTTTCGCGCCGCGGCCTCCCTGATCGAGAAACACGAAGGCGCGATTCCGACACGCTTGTGGGTCACTCCGCCAACCCGAATGGATGAGCGCTGTTTGATGAGTGAGGGCATCTACAGCGTGTATGCAGCCGCCGGTGCGCGTACGGAAATCCCAGGTTGCTCGTTGTGCATGGGCAATCAGGCGCGGGTGGCGCCCGGTTGCACGGTAGTTTCGACTTCGACCCGCAACTTTCCCAATCGTCTGGGGCAGGGTGCCAACGTCTACCTTTCCTCTGCCGAAGTCGCGGCCGTGACGGCGACTCTCGGCAAACTGCCTACGGTCGAGCAGTACATGACGCTGGCCGCAGATCTGGCCGGGAATTCGGACGAAATCTATCGCTATCTCGAGTTCGACAAGCTCGAAAGTTACGTGCGAGCTGCCGAGACCGTATCAGAGGCTTCCTAGGTTTCGTTCAGTACGACGCGCAGGCCGCGGCTCCTGCCCAAGTCGCAGCAAGCGCACGGAATCGCTGACGAGACCGAACATGCCATTTGAATCGAGCGTGTAGATGACCGGGTAATGCTTCTCCGATCGGGTATAGAAGGCCGGTAGAGCGATTGAGATCTCGAAAGGCGAACGGATGTCTTTCGCCTCGATCAGGCGTTGTTCCGTTGCGGGAATGCGAACTTCGGGAAGCTTCGGCACGGGTCCTCCATCTCCGGTCCAGGAACGAACCCGCATGCCACCCGAACGAGGTCGTTCCGCGTATCATGCGTCTGCGCGTATCAGGAACACCGAGTAGCGGGGAGTCCGGATCCCGGACGGACAGGACTCCGACGAGGAGATGAAGATGAGCGCTCGAGACCCCAGGATCTGCATCGTCGGTGCCGGTATGTCTGGCCTTCTGATGGCGATCCGCCTGAAAGAGGCCGGGATCGAGAACTTCCACATCTACGAGAAGGCGGATTCCGTCGGAGGGACCTGGCGGGAGAACACCTATCCCGGCCTTACCTGTGACGTTCCGTCGTTCTTCTACTCCTATAGCTTCGAGCCGAATCCGGACTGGAGCCACCGCTTCCCGCCCGGCCCAGAGATCCTGGAGTACTTCCAGCGCGTGGCCGAGAAGTACGGCCTTCTCGAGTACATCTCCTTCAATCAGGAGATCGCAAGCGCGCGCTATGAAGAAGGTACCTGGGCCATCGAGACGACGAGCGGCGAGAAGATGACTGCGGATATCCTGATCGCCGGTTGCGGTCCGCTCCACAAGCGGCACTACGCGCAGATCGAAGGCATGGAGAGCTTCGAAGGCGCCATGTTCCATTCGGCTGCGTGGGAGCACGACGTGGAACTGAAATCCAAACGGATCGGTGTGATTGGCACCGGCTCTTCCGCAGTCCAGATGATGGCTCCGCTCTCCAAAGTCGCGAGCAAACTGACCATGTTTCAACGCACGGCGCAGTGGATCGTTCCGATCGACAATATGGAGTACTCCCCTCGCCAGCGGAAGATGAAGCGCATGTTTCCATTGCTCGGGAAACTAACCCGCAAGTACTACCAGCAGATGTACGAGACGTTCTCGGTTGCCGTTACCGAGAACGGGATCTGGCGACGGATTATCGCCAAGCAGTGCCGGGCAAATCTGGCTTCGGTCGAGGATCCAGATCTGCGCCGCAAGCTGACGCCCGACTACGAGCCGATGTGCAAGCGCCTGGTCGTTTCCGGTGACTTCTACCCGACCCTGGCGAAGCCGAACGTCGAACTGGAAGCCGATGGCATCGATCACATCGAAGCCAGGGGAATCGTGACCAAAGCAGGCAAGCTGCACGAACTCGATATTCTGGTTCTGGCGACGGGCTTCGAAGCGCATGCCTGGGGTATCGATCAGGTCGTAGGAGAAAAGGGGCTGAGCCTGAAGCAGGCCTGGGCCGAAGGCACGCGGACGTATCGCTCGATCGGCATGCCCGGATTCCCCAACTTCTTCATGCTGGTCGGACCCAATAGCCCTGTCGGCAATGTTTCACTGATCGATGTCTCTGAAGTCCAGACCAACTACGTCATGCAGTGCATCGCACTGCTACGCGAAGGCAAGGCGAGCGCCCTGGCCCCGAGCGCCGAAGCAACGCGCGCCTTTCACGAATCGGTGCTCGGCGCAATGGCGGATACCGTCTGGACGACGGGCTGCAAGAGCTGGTATCTCGATGAGGACGGCGTTCCGATCACGTGGCCCTGGAGCGCCAAACGCTTCCACACGGAAATGCGAACACTGAAGATATCCGATTTCGATCTGGTCAGTTGCTAGGTGATTCGGATTTCGCCAGACCGAAAAACTCCGATCAGACTCTCGGTCGGAGCCTCGTCATGGATCGGCTGTCAGTGAACCGCATTCAGCGAACCATTGTCACTGAGTTGCTTTTTGCTCGCGTGTCTCAATGACGCGAAAGAACTTCCAGCGGCGATCGATGTTCTGATACAGCCAGAGGTCTTCGAATACCTGTGGGCTGTCGGGCTTCCTGTAGGTCACTCTGCAGCGGACCGTCTCGGGAGATCCCTGCTCTGCACCGGAACCCAGAATCGTATAGCTCGGATACTGGGCGGAAAAATTCTGTTTGACCAGTCTATTGCAAGGGTCTTGAAGGAAGACGTAGTACAGGGCAATTCCCAGGACCACAAACATCAGGATCCAGTACTTCAACACGTCGTTTTCTCGCCTCTTCTAGCGTTTTCGCTCGGGAGTATTCTACGGAATCCAGGTTTGTTCAATCGGCCGGACGATCGCCTGATGAATCGTTTCTCGGCAGGGCACGGTCCGTTTTGGGATCAGGTCCGTCCCAGCGTAGCAAAGAAGCTCATAGGGATGGGATTGCCCGAGAGCGGTTTCGAGGCTTCAGCCGCACGGGCTCGTATCCTTCGCCAGTTCTTCCCGCCATCGAAACTCTCTGATCGAACTGAGGTATTCTGGAGGAGGGAGCTCGGAACCTCCGAGTCTGCGCGATCCCGATCCTGTCCCGCCTTTTCCGGTCTTCCCGGCAGAAGGTCTACAGCGACAAGAGCTCCTTCTGGCTCGTGAAAACGAGATGATGCAGGTGAATCGATGAGAAGAGTGATCCGCAACGGCGGCTGGAGCAGCAAGGTGATCCGCCTGGTCCGGCGACGGCGCCTGCCGATTCTTGCTCTGACGCTGCTGATGTTCGCTACGCAGGGGTGCACGAGCGCCTCGCGGATGGAGCAGGGCGGCGCGCGGCCGGAGCGAACAGGTTCGCGGACGGAGCGAATCGCCAGACTAGAGGGTGAGCTTCATTTTCTGGCCGAGAAATCGGATGAGTTCGAAGGGGCAGTGGCTGCGCTCGGTGCACCGCTCGTCGAGTCATACGGGGACTCGACTTCACGCGACCGATGGCTGGCGCCTTCTACTCGGGCACCGGCGTTCGCTGGCAAAAGCTCATGGCCAGCAGCGAAGGGATGGGGTCGTGGTTGGCGGATCGGTTCAAGGAAGCTTCACTCGAGTCACTGAGCTACTCGGGTCCCGGAGGCCCCATCGAGATCTCGAAACCGTTCGTCGACGAGACGACACTCGAAGCATTGCCTCCCGCGGCGCTCATGGTTGCGTCCTTCGCCGTTGCACCCAACCAACGCGGGATTGAGATAGATGCATCGCTAGTCGATGTCGAGAAACGCAGATGGTTCGTGAGCGCTGTTTACGAATCGCGTAGACACCTCATTCTCGAAGCCTCCGCAGCGGATTCGCTGCCCCGGGTTGCCGCTTCCAGCCCTCTTGTGCGGAGTGATCTGCAAACTCGTTACGGTATCGGTCCGATCCAGAACGGTGATGCGGCCTGGGAAGCCCAAGAGGTTTTTGCCCTGGAGCAGGCCCTGGCGCGGCTCTCACCCGGAGAACTCGAGAAGATTCGGGGCCTTCCGTTCCGACGTGTGCATCATGTGTCGCTAAGGCCCGCCGGACTTCCCGCTAGTTTCGAACCCGCTGGTTTGTACCATTTCAGCGCTGAAGGAAGGTGGATCGAGATTGCCGACGGAGTCTTCAAAGACACCGAGTTGCGCTTTATCGGTGAGGTCTCGAACCCGCTTCCCGCCGCGCCGCAGATGATCCTTCACGAAATCGGGCACGCGATCGCGCTGTTCGGGGTTTCCGAGTTGACACTCCAGTTGCAAGAATCACTAGAACAGCTCAAAGACGCGATGGCGGAATTCAACAATCTAGGCCGCCGCCTGACGGTGAAAGAGTTCCCTGCATTCGAGGCGCTCAAGGGAACGATTGCGAAGACCGGGGTCAATCTGAATGCCGTAACCCTGGAACTCAATTCCGGTGCCCAAAGAAGTGCCGTACTGCGCGAGTATTCAGCGATCCCCGGTGTTCTAGATGGGCCGACTCGATATGGTAGTACGACGCCTGGAGAGTCGTTCGCTGAATCCTTTGCGCTGTATCATCTCGATCCTCTGGCATTGCAACGTGTCTCGGCGGAAGCCTTTCAGTTCTTTGCCCGAGATCGTCATCTGGCTGAATCGCGCGATTCCGGTTCCTGAGGCTGCATCCGGAAGGCGGGATCGGATCGAGTCGCGACGCGCCGTTGTGTTGATCCATATGCATAGCGCGACCTGAGCCTGGAGCTGGAAGCGCTGCTCTGCCGGACTGCCCATAGTGGGAGTTTGCAGAATCTTGTTTCGCTTCATAAATCCCGGACTCACGGGAATACTTGCTGGAGAGTGGGCTTCCCCGCGGAGACGGAGGCGACACCTTTTCTCTCGGTGGAGCTACTACTTTCATGAATGCATCTCCTGGACGAGGTCATTCAGCGCTATTCCAGCAGAAGACACGCAACGTGGCTTGATCGAAGCTGCACGTTAGTTGCGAGTCTGGGTTTCTGCTGCAGAGGCGCACGCAAAGAGGGTGAGAGATCATGTTGACCAAGATCAGCAATAGTTGGAGGTCCGCGTTCACCGCGATCGCGGCAGCGGCGGTTTTGTGCGTGGGAATGAGCAGCGAAGCACTCGCAGTTCCCGTCAAGTGGACAGCCGGAAATCAGCACTGGTATGAAGTCATCGAGGCAGACCTGACCTGGACGGCTGCGAAGGCTGTAGCCGAAGGGATGGGAGGCTACCTGGCCACACCCACGACGGCCGCCGAAAACGATTTCCTTTACAACCTCACCCTCGCGTCTCCGAGCATCCTTCAGCCAGAACTGCACGGTCCCTGGCTTGGCGGATTTCGCGATGCGAGTTCCAGCGGCGCGGCCGGCTGGCAGTGGGTTACCGGCGAAACCTGGAGTTTCACCCATTGGGGGCCTGGAGAACCGAACGGAAGCGGCGCGGAAATGCTGCACTTCCACGGACCGGTCTCCTATGTTCCGGGCGCCTGGAACGATATCTCCGAATCCACGAGCGCCGTCCACGGCTTCCTGGTGGAGTGGGATGAAGACCCGAGTACCGTCGTCGCTCCCGAACCTGGATCGGCCTTCCTCCTCCTGGCTTCTCTCGCATCCCTCGGAATCGCGTCGAGGCGGCGCCAGTAGAAGACCGTCTGCTCGCTCTCCTCGAGCTCCACCTGATCAGATCCCGAACCCGTAGAAGGGACAGTTGTCCGCGACTTAATGGCTCACGTCGTTGAGTTTGCCCGCCGTCTTCTTGATCCACTGACCTGCTTGGGCCAGTGAAGATGGGTGGAATGAGCGAATGGCTGAGGACAACTGCAGGGAGCGATGAGGACGTGACCTGCCTGGTTTCTCCGGATCAACAATCCCTGGAAAACGGCTCAGTCTGAGGCCGGCGGTGGGTCTGACCGTAGGACCACGGCCGGTGCAGCGCGCAGGCGATGTGTCCATCGATTCGGCTCGGAGAGTCGAAGAAAGCTCGCCACATTTAGGGTTATACTGGCGCCGGTTTGCGGAGCACGGGCTCCGCCGAGGACATTCGAGGGGGAGGTGAGCCACCATGACCACCAATGAGAAACTGCGCGTCTGGGTCGAGGAGATGCAGCGACACTGCAGTCCGGACAGCGTCCGCTGGTGTGATGGATCGCAGGACGAGTACGACGAGATGATCCGGATCATGGTCGAGGGCGGCACGGCCCAGCCGTTGGATCCCGTGCGGCGCCCGAATAGCCATCTGGTCTGGTCCGATCCCGCCGACGTGGCACGGGTCGAGGACCGCACCTTCATCTGCTCGGCAAAGGAGGCCGACGCCGGTCCTACCAACAACTGGTGCGACCCCGCAGAGATGCGCGAGCGACTCAGCGGCCTTTTCGAGGGCTGCATGAAGGGCCGCGTGATGTACGTGATTCCCTTCAGCATGGGGCCCGTCGGCTCACCGATCGCGCACATCGGTGTGCAGATCAGCGACTCCCCGTATGTCGTGGCCTGCATGCACACCATGACGCGTGTGGGCAGCGCCGTGCTCGATACCCTGGGCGACGGCGATTTCGTTCCCTGCATGCACTCCGTCGGTGCGCCACTCTCGCCGGGCCAGGATGACGTGCCCTGGCCCTGTAACGCCGACAACAAATACATCGTCCACTTCCCCGAGACCCGCGAGATCTGGTCGTTCGGCTCTGGCTACGGAGGCAACGCGCTGCTTGGCAAGAAGTGCTTCGCGTTGCGCATTGCCTCGGTCATGGCGCGCGACGAGGGCTGGCTCGCGGAGCACATGCTGATTCTCAAGATCACCTCGCCCGAGGGCGGCGTCAACTACGTATGCGCCGCCTTCCCGAGCGCCTGCGGCAAGACCAATCTGGCTATGGTCACGCCGACGACCCCGGGCTGGAAGGTCGAGTGCGTCGGCGACGACATCGCGTGGATGAAGTTCGGTGCCGACGGTCGTCTGTATGCAATCAACCCGGAGGCCGGCTTCTTCGGCGTGGCGCCCGGCACCAGCGACCGCTCGAACCCCAACGCCATGCGCACGCTCGACCGCAACAGCCTGTTCACGAACTGCGCGCTCACTCCCGAGGGCGACGTATGGTGGGAGGGCATGACCGAGACGGCGCCCGCGCAGCTGACCGACTGGCACGGCCAGCCCTGGACACCCGACTCAAAGACGCCCGCTGCGCACCCCAATGCGCGCTTTACGGCGCCGGCGCACCAGTGCCCGGTGATCGCGCCCGAGTGGGAGGACCCGCAGGGCGTGCCGATCAGCGCAATCCTGTTCGGCGGCCGACGCGCCTCGGCGGTGCCGCTGGTGTACGAGGCCCGCGACTGGCAGCACGGCGTCTTCGTGGGCTCGACCGTCGGCAGCGAGAAGACGGCCGCGGCCTCCGGCGGCCTTGGCGAGTTGCGACGCGACCCGATGGCGATGCTGCCGTTCTGCGGTTACAACATGGCCGACTACTGGGCGCACTGGCTCTCCATCGGCGCACGCGAAGGCGCGCGCCTGCCGCGCATCTTCTGCGTGAACTGGTTCCGCAAGAGCGACGGCGGCGATTTCATCTGGCCCGGCTTTGGCGACAACAGCCGTGTGCTCGCATGGATCGTCGGGCGTTGCGAGGGTACGGCCAAGTCCGTGGATACGCCGATCGGCAGCCTGCCGACGCCCGACGCGATCGACGTGTCTGGCCTCGACGTCGGTCCCGAGGATCTGCACGAGCTGCTCAAAGTAGATCGCGACGCCTGGCTGGCCGAGGCCGCGAGTACCCGCGACTACTACGCACAGTTCAGCGACGGTGTCCCGCAGGCGCTGCTCGACGAACTCGACGCGCTCTGCGAGCGACTGGAGGGCATGGACGCGGGCTGACGGTACTTCCCGTCGTTCTCGTTCTCGACAGTTCTCGGCATAGGTGACGAGGGAAGAACGCCTGGGGACATCTCCCCAAGGGCGTTCAAGCTTTCTATCCTCATCGCCCGCAAGGGCACGCCTGAGTAGTGGCGGACGACGGAGGCGTGTTCAGCAGGCTCCTTCGTCGACCCAGCGACCATCCTCGTCGCAGCGCATCTTCTGGCTGTCCATGCAGTGGGTCGCCCCAACGGAGTAAGCCTGACCATGTTGCGTGCAGAGAGCGCTCAGGCTCACGTCGTCGATCGAGACGGACACGTCCTCCATCAGCTTGTCGGGTAACGTCGCATGGACCACCAAACAGCCGGTGAGTCCGGTGGCGGCGAGCAGCGCGATCGCGAGTCGGTTCATCTCTTCCTCCTGGCCCGGTAGTCCGGGATGCTCCGGGCCTCGCCCCTGGCGGTGCAATCGCCATGCCACGCGCGCCCGATCATCGGGCGCAGCGCACGGCGCCCGCATGCGACCGGATGCAGCAGGGAGAAGACAGTGCAGTAGAATGCTGGCTCCGGATCGTCGCGCGGATTCAAACGGTGAAAGCAACATCATCCGCTTCACACACGGTTTCGGGGGAAGTCCAAAGGTTTCTTGGATGTGTCCGTGAAACCAGGGGAGAACCCTGCCACCGATCCGCAAGAGTTTCACGACGAACATCGATCTTGCTCTAACATAGGAGCTGGTATCGCAATCGGGGTCAGGTCACCCTGCGATTTGCGGAGGCAATACTGATGTTTCGTTGGTCCTCGTGCTTCGTCCTTCTCCTCTTGACCTTCGCTTGCGCGACGCCCCCCTCACCGACTCGGATCGAGTCTCTCCAGCTGGCAGCCGATCGCGGAGATGCGCTGGCCCAGCTTCTTCTCGGTAATCTCTACCTGACAGGCGATGGTGTCGATCGCGATGAAGCCCTCGCAGCTAAGTGGATAAGACAATCCGCCGAGCAAGGGCGACCCGACGCGCAGACCCTCCTGGCCCAGTTGCATCACCATGGCAGTGGAGTGCCGCAAGATCCCGAGCAGGCTCTGCACTGGATGATGCTCGCGGCAGAACAGGGAGTGCCCCGTGCCCAGTACGTTGTGGGTTCGACACTGTTCAACGGAATGGGAGTCGATGAAGACAAGGGAGAGGGCATTCGCTGGCTGCGTGCGGCGGCGGAGCAGGGCCATGCAGCTGCTCAGCTCGCGCTGGGAGGCGTATACAAGAAGGGCCTTGGGGTGCGAGCAGACCCCGGCGAGGCCGCCCACTGGTATGCCAAGGCCGCCGATGCAGGTAGCGCCGAGGCGCAAACCGGTTACGCCATCATGCTCGAGCAGGGATCGGGTGTGGAGCAAGACAAGCCAGAGGCTGCACGCTTGTATCGCAAGGCTGCAGAGCAGGGTTACGGCCTCGCGATCGGGAACCTTGCCAAGCTCCTTTTTAGGCAAGGGGATGAAGTCGGGGCCGACTACGCTGCAGCAGTGGAATGGGCACGCAAGGGTGCTGAAGCGGGAGATCACGGTTCGAAGGAAGCCCTGGGAATCATGTACATCACGGGAAAAGGAGTAGATAAGGATCCAGTAGAGGCAGCCTTCTGGATGAGGCAGGCCGCTGAACAGGGGCTCGCTTCTGCGCAGATGCGCCTTGCCCGCATGTACCTCGAAGGCCTGGGAGTCGAAAAGAGCATGGCAGAGCATCTGAAGTGGCTCAAGAGATCTGCCGAGAGTGGCTTCGTCAATGCACAGCTGGCCTTGGGAGACTCGTATATGCAAGGGCGTGGGGGCAAAGTCAACGCGAGTAAAGCCTATCCGTGGTTCCGAAAGGCCGCGGAACAAGGGCACCCTGCCGCACAGACACGGGTGGGCAAATGCTACCTCGTAGGCCGCGGAGTCGAGCGCGACGAGAATGAGGGAGAGCGTTGGCTTCTGGCATCCGCCAAACAAGGCGAGCTAGAAGGGCAACTCAATCTCTCCATGCTCTACTGCAAGCAGAGGAGGTTCGACGAATGCAGCCAGTGGTCGCGCAAGGCGGCGGAGCAAGGCGTGGCTGCAGCCCAGCGCATGCTCGGGACGCTCTACCGGACCGGGCAGGGGGTTCCGACCGACCTCGAAAAAGCAACGATGTGGACCCGCCGAGCCGCAGAACAAGGCGATGCAATGGCTCAGAACAACCTCGGCATGGCATTGCTCACGGGGGAAGGTGCAGAGCGCGATCTGGCTGCAGCCGCGACGTGGTTCGAGCGCGCAGCGAAGCAGGGACAGGTAAATGCGCAGTTCTCGCTGGCAGTCGTCTACTTGCTGGGAAAAGGTCGCGAACGAGATCTCGTTCGCGGCTACGCGTGGCTGAACCTCTGTGCGAATCAAGGACTTCCGAAGGCAGTGCGCGCTCGGGCCGAAATCGACCCAAAGCTAACTGCCGATCAGCGTGCAGCTGCCGACAGCCTGGCGCGCAAGCTAGTACCTGCGATCACTCGCTAGTCGCTTGGCCTAACCCGGCGATCCCGTATTGTACCGAAACCGACCCCTCCTCCGCATCGTAGACCTGCGATGGGGTTTCGAAGGACGGGCTACTCCTCGTGAACTCGCACTTCGAAGCCTTCGAAGTCCTGATCGTTCCAGCCACGCTCGCGTTGACCGTCCCGCCAAATCCCGGTGGTGACGGCGAGCCCGGCCTTCTGAACTCCAAAACCGTGCGGAACGCCATCCATGAGCTGACCGATAAAGGTCTCTGTCTGTCCGACTCTGAGAAGACCGAACCCAGTTCCGGTCTTGGGATGAAATTCGCCTGAGAAGATCTCGCGTTCATTGACGATCAGTCGACCCTCTCCGCTCGGTTGCCCAGCTGCGTAGATTCCACGGTACTCCAGCAGCCCGCCGAAGAACGTCTCGCTCCCCATCCCGTCCCGCTCGCCATCCTTCCAGCCTCCCCAATACCGGAGCAATCCCGGAACGACGAGTGTGCCCTTCCCATTGAATTTCTCTCTTGCGAACCCACCTACGTAATAGGAACCCGTGGCGAGCCATTGAAACTCACCAAGGCCGTAGGGGAATCCTCTGCGAAAATCGCCGGCATAACGGTCCCCGTTCTCATAGAGCAGGGTTCCGTATCCATGATGCCGACCGTCCTTCCAGGTTCCTGCGTAGTAGCTATTGGTCTTGCCGTCGGTCAACCTCTGCCAAACAGCCCGCCCGTTGATGCTCCCATTACGATACGTGCCACGCCAGAAGTTCTGTCGGCCAGCGTCCATCTCGACGCCATAACCCGAGCGTATTCCATCGCGATGAAAGCCCCGATACAGCCTATTGTCGGCCAGCACGAGTTCTCCGAACTCGAGAAATTCCGGCTCGTGCTCGGACGTCTCGACTCGAACGACCCTGGCGGCCCTCTCGTGAGTCGCAAGCCCCGCGGTGCAGGAGTCCGACGCCGGACCAGGCTTGGTCGCTCCATAGACTGCCTGACATCGTTCGATGTCGATCTGGTCGACGGGCGGAAGGAGCGCCAACGCTCGATCCATCGCCAGGCCGGCCTCAGGCCAGGCTCCTTGCTCAAGGTACACTCGGGCGAGGAGATGCAGGACTTCACCTGACAACGGGTTCACCGAGCCCAGGACCCTCCCGTACAGTGCGTATGCGTGCTCCAGTTCCTTCTGAGCCGCGTCGAACCGACCTATCACGATCCATCTCTCACCAATCCATCGCTTACATTCGGCAGCGTACAGAGACTCGAGCCAGCTATCGGTTCGAGCCCGGCCACATGCGGTACTCATTTCACCAAGCGCTTGGGCTAGGTCTTCGCCCCGCGTAACATCCATGCCCAACCGATGCGCTTTGGTCCAATACTCGAAGACAACCTCGTCTTCAACGTCAGCAGCGCGACTATGCCGCGCTACCCCCGAAGTCAGCAGGATGAGAACCAGTACCGCAAGTCTATTCATCATCTTCCGTGTGGATTCCTCTAAGCATTACGAGGGCGGATTGCGTTGAACCTACGGGAGGGGACGAAATGGTCCCGTCGCGCAGACGATTTGCTGTAGTATCTCAGCTTGATGCAGGTACTTGGATCTCGATTTCCGGACACTATCAGGTTTCGCTTCACGCGACAGATCTCCAAGGCGAGCCAATCAGGTAGATGGCTCTTCTACGCCATGGTCATGTCGTGTACCGCATCCGTCTTTGGATGTGCCACGACACCTGCTTCCACGCCTCACGTGGCGCTCTCGCAGATCACGAGCCCTTCCACCATCTACACACTGCGGCCGTTGCTCCACGGCTGGAGGACGTATCCGGAGGGGCACCCATCTCATCCCGACGCAGAACTCGTCTTGGTGCACGAAGAGTCAGGCGTGAACGCACTCCTGTATTTGGAGCGCGGCGCAGCAAATTCTCTTGACGACTATGTGGCCCGGCGGCGTACCCAGATCATGCAATCCTCCACGATTGTTTCGCTCGAAGAAGAGCGACGTTTTCAGGCGCACAGTGACTTCACTCCCGTTTCTGTTTCGTTCTTTCGTGTCGAGTACGGTGGGCTTCGGGGTTGGCGCCCGGTCATTTCGGCAGTGATTCGTGGTCCGACCGCGATCGTCGAAGTCTTCGTTACTGGTGGTACGTATCCGCTGGATATGACGATGACGGAAGACCTGATCGGCGGGTTACGCTTCTTAGAGCGCGGCAAGAGTCAGCGCTGATGTTTTCACGGCTCATCAGTTTCTCTATCGCAACCTTGGTGGTCTCCACCGTCGCGCAAGCGGGCGAGCCGCGTCTCCCTGTGTGGATTTCAGTTTCGCCAACGTTCTCTTCCGGAGCAGGCCATGCCCGGGCGAATGAAATTCCTAGCGACGAGGATCGCGCAGTATGGCGAGAAGAAGGGAATGGTTACGTCGACCTCCTGTGGCGCATTCGCATTCGCATCGAGAATTCCGGCATGATCGAATCACGTATCGAACTCATTCGTCATTTTGTTTCGGAATCTGGGATCTCCCAGGGTGGAAACATGAATCTCTGGGGGGATGCTTGGCGTGACCAGTTAACGGTCGAGGCTGGCTATTCCATCTCGCCCGATTCGCAACCGGTGCTCGTTGACCCGGCCACGATCGAGGTCGTAACCGGCAATACGAACAACGTCTTCTCCGACATCCAGCAGGTAATACTCCCCATTCCCGGCCTACAGGTTGGGAGTAACGCAACCGTCATTGGGAGCCGACGATTCCAGTCTGCGGATCTCCCTCTAGACTGGTCATCGATTACGGTGCTCAGGAGCAATGTTCCGATCAAACGAATCGAACTCGAGGTCTCTCGTGAAGCCGACGCACCCGAGTTCATGTGGCAATCGAACGACGAGGAGCTCGAGTGCACAGGGGATGATCGCCACCTGTCTTGCTCCCGATCCAACATCCCTGCCATTCAACCCGATCCAAACGTGATGAGCTACGTCGACCTGATGCCTCATTTCTTCGTCGGAGCGGCACTGACATGGAGCGGGCTGCAGGAGAAGGTTGCCGCGATGATCGAATCGTCTGCCGCGCTCACTCCTGCACTGCGCGAAAAGGTCCAGGAACTCGGACTCGATCCAGCGGATAGTCACAAGAGAAAACTCTGGAAGCTGTTTCGATTCGCGGCCGACGAGATCCGCTATGTCAGTCTATCTCACGGCGACGCGACGGTCGTTCCGCACCCTGCTTCGCTCACTCTTTCCCGACGGTACGGAGACTGCAAGGATAAGGTCACGATGCTCGTCGCCATGGGCCGCGCAGCCGGTCTCGACATCTTTCCTGTACTGACGAGTTCCGATCGAAAAGATCGGGCGAAGGTACTCAGACCTTCCAGCAACTATTTCGATCACATGATTGCGTGCATGTTCGACGAGCAGGGAGAGCGAGTATGCGTCGATCCGACTCAGGCGTATTCGGGACTCGAGCTGCCCCCCCATCTATTCGACGCGATCTCGCTGCCAATCGGAAGGTCGCTCGAACCTAAACTGGACAATCTGACCAGACAGGCCTTCGGCTGGCAGATTCACCTACAGCGAGACTTGACCCTCCAGGCCGATGGAAGCCTCAGCCTGCGCGACGTGCGCCGCTATTCGGGGCCCGGTTCAGCACTCTACCGAACCCAGATTCTCGCTCTCTCGCGAGCAGACCGTGACGCTCGGGTCGGGCGCGAATACAGAGAGTCACATGGCGGCTCTTCCGCACCGAACTTCACCTTTCGGTCACTGACGGATGCGGCGACACCCTTTGAGATTGAATTCTCCACGCAATCGCCAGCCGAGTTCCAGTTGGCGGAGGGAGAGTTCTACAGATTCGATCCGTGGCTCATCTTCTACGCGCGCGGGATGATCTCGACGAACAAGCATCACCCCTATGTCTTGCTCGGGTTTCGTTACTCCTCGGAAGAAACGTTCGCTCATTGTTGTGGCAATATCGATTTTGCGGGGCCCGATCTCACCTTCGAGTCCAAATTCGGAAGCCTTCAGCGAAGCTCCGAGATCATCGACGGGAACCTCACTATAAAGACCGTCTTCGAGATTCCGACGACAGTCATCCCGCCTGAAGAAATCACGCAGTTCGAGTCCTTCATTCTCGAGTCGACCGCGGAGACAACTCAATGGATCTCTTGGCGGTTGCATGAGTAGGTCGCGCCGTACCCTGTAGGACGCGGACTCGAGATAGCTACTATGCGCAGAGCGGTTCCCGTCGCAATCCGCTCCCGCGAGGTTCGTTGGGCAAGTTCATCGCCTCGGATCAGAGTTTCGTGGGTCTGCGCAGTGATCATCGCGATCGCCTCGGAAGGTCGCAGAAGTCGCAGTAAAGCTCGAAGTGAGCGAGCAGACAATCTACACCTGGCTGATCAACGACAATTACTTCTGCCGGTACAACGACAACTAGAACTGCCGGTCCCCTGGCCGTAGATGCCCCTGCCACCCATCGGGGAGGGAGGGTCGGCGGGTGGTCACAGACGAGCAGGTTCGGTTGCTAAGGCGGAAGCGCATGGATGGGAAGAGCCAGGAGTCGTCGGCTGCGGCGGCGGGGATGAGCGTTCGGACGGCGCGGAAGTGGGAGACGGGG
>JAAELY010000347.1 GCA_024226335.1 bacterium | reverse complement strand
GGAGTAGTGACGGATTAAATCGGCCCGCGATCCATCCAAGCCCGTCAATCCAACTACCTCGGTCGCGACTGGCGCTTCGCTTTGGGTGAGCAGTGCAATCAAGAACCGAGCACCGCTTGCGATTCGTGCAGCCCAACGCCGCCGCGTCCGGGCCGGCACCGGCGAACGAGCGGGCTCCACGACAGCCCTTTCCACGACCTGCCAGCTTCGCCAAAGGCTGCGAGCCAGAAACAACGGCACGATCTGCCAGGCTGCGCCGCAGTGCTCACGATCAGAACAACGAAATCGCAACACCTCAGTGGCGACTTGTGGATCATCGACCATCAGGCGCGGACGCAAGTCATGCCAGTGCATCGCGCTGAAACAGCGTGGGCACGAGGCCGGCCGATACAGGTCGGGCTCGTTGAGCCGGCGCTCATACGTGTCCTTCCGGTGAGCGTGCGTGCCGAGCATCGAGCTGAGAGCTAGCGTGGGTTGCACAAAAGGAGGCAGCCCATGGCGAACGCAACAAGCGGTGCGGTTCCCAGCGATTTGAAGGCCCTTGAGGCGCGTTTCGAGCGATGGCGTCGCGATCGAGTAGGCAGGCGAATTCCCGACGCACTATGGGAGGGCGCAGTGGTTGCTGCGCGCAAGCACGGTGCGTCACGGACGAGCCGTGTGCTGCGGCTGAATGCAAATTGCTTGCGCCAACGAATGAAGGCGGTGGCAGGGGCCGTGAAGGCAGCGGGCTCAGGGCAGACACCCCCAGCATTCGTAGAGGTTGCGTTCCCGCAAGCGAGCTCGCCCCCTGCGTGCGTGCTCGAGCTCACAAACGGGCGAGGCTTGCAGCTGCGGGTGGAGGTTCATGCGCAAGCTCTTGAGAGTCTTTGCTCGATGTTGCATGAGTCGCGGGGGACGCGATGATCCAGGTCACGCCGCAGATGCGGGTGTATGTAGCCGTGGAGCCCGCAGACTTTCGCTGTGGGATTGACGGGCTTTCGCGGTTGGTGCGCGAGCGTCTGGAGCGCGATCCGTTTTCGGGCTGTGTGGTTGTTTTTCGCAACCGTCGGCGCACGGCAGTGAAACTGCTCGCGTACGATGGTCAGGGCTATTGGTTGTGCCACAAGCGCTTTTCGGCGGGCCGTTTCTCCTACTGGCCCGATGGTGGGCAGGACGTACAGTTGGAGGCGCAGCAGCTTCACGTGCTGCTCAGTGGGGGCAACTTCAAGGCTGCGCAGGGCGCGCCGGTATGGCGGCCGATTGAGACGGCGGCGTAGCTCAAAAAAAGATTGCCGCAGCCCTTGCGTTCCACAGCATCTTCCACTACGTTGTCTCGCCATGGTGATTCTGCGCTATCGCGGTCGGGTGGTCACACCCTCAGACGCCGCATTCATTCGTGAGCTGATCGCTGCTCATCCTGAGGCGAGCCGGCGTGCACTATCCAAACACCTTTGCGAGGCCTGGAACTGGGTGCAGCCCAACGGCGAGCTGCGCGACATGGTGTGTCGCGGGCTGATGCTCGCGTTGCACCGAGCGGGGCACATCGAGCTTCCGCCGGTCCGGCTTCAGCCGGTCAACAATGTGGTGGCACGCCGCCGTCGTGCGCGGGTCGAGGTCGACACCAGCGCGGTGCAGACGCCGCTGCGTGACCTACGGCCGCTTTCGATCACGCAGGTGCGTCGCAGTAACGACGAGGCGCTGTTCGATAGCTTGATCGAGGAGAACCACTACCTGGGCTACACCCGGCCGGTGGGCGAGCACCTCAAGCACCTCATCCGAGCCCGAGACGGTCGGCCCTTGGCGGTCTTTGCCTGGTCGTCGGCACCGCGCCACCTCAATCTTCGCGATCACTTCATTGGCTGGTCGCCAGCCACTCGGCGAGCCCGC
>JAAELY010000346.1 GCA_024226335.1 bacterium | reverse complement strand
GTTGGCGGTCGGCGAGGCATTCATGGCGTTGTCGGTGTCGTTCGGGGCTTTGGAGCGCGGAGCGCGGAAAAGCCTTTGGAGCGCGAAGCGCGGAAAAGCGCGCGCCCTTGTCTGACAAGGGCACCGCTCGCTCCTCCTCCGTTTCAGGGTCGAAGCGTGAAGATCCAGAGCTGGGATGGCGAAGGCCTCGCCGCGCCATCCATGCCGATTGTTCTTCGCCAGCATCGTCCGTTCCTTCAGAGGCTTCGTGGGCGTCCGGAGAGGGTGACTCCTCCTCCGTTCCTGGGTCGAAGTGTGAAGGTCCAGAGCTGGGATGGCAAACGAGGTCGGCGCGAAAACTGAACTGATCTGTTCTATTCTCGGAACCTTCTCGTTTGCCTGGCCTCGCCCTCTTTGACAGCGTAGACCGCGAGCCTGACGCGTCTCTGCACGCAGCACGAACCCATGCCGATGGAACTTCACCAGCATCACGATCCGCTCCTTCGGAGGGCTGTAGCCGTCTGGAGAGGGTCGCCAAGTGGAACGGTCGGCGATGTTGTGAGTCACGAGCCTTGCTCCGCTCCGGTCTCTGAGAGTGTGGAAGATCGGTCCAGGGAAGGCGACCCGGGTTGGTCGGCGCATTCAACAGATCTGTCGAATAGCCGAAGCGTGCTCTGTGGTGCTCCCTGACCTT
>JAAELY010000345.1 GCA_024226335.1 bacterium | reverse complement strand
GGAGACGGGTCGATCTGGATGTTCGGGAAGGGCAAGCCGGTGGCCTACGGCCTCGATCGGCTAGGAGCGGTACGAGAGGCTGGATACCTCATCCTCGTCGAGGGCGAAAGCGACTGCTGGACGTTGTGGCATCACGGATTTCCCGCCATCGGGATTCCCGGAGCAGGAATGACGAAAGTGTTGCGCGTTGACAACCTGGAGAACATCCCGCGAATTCTTGTCTGCCAGGAACCCGGACGGGGCGGAGAAACGTTTGTCGCGGGAGTTGCCAAGCAACTCCGAAACCTCAAGTGGAAAGGTGACCTGTTCGTTTTCTCGCTCACTGGCTGCAAAGATCCCAATGAGCTACACAGGGTTGATCCAGAGCGGTTTACTCCCACGTTCCAATCAGCCCTTGACGGTGCGGAGAGATTGGAGTTTACCAACCCTGCCAGTGACGCCGACGTAGGCGCCTCAATCGAGATTGACAGGGTGGTTACGTCGTCGGGCCTCGACAAGCTGACGAAAAACTCAACTCCCCGACAGATCGACGAATCCCTTCGGGAGTTCGTAGCGAGGCTCGAAGGTAGCGACGACCTGCTGCGAGCTGTGGCAAGGGTGACGGCGATCAAGCAGCTGCAGCGCATCAAGTCGGGAGCTCCGGCTAAGCTCGTTGACGCTGCTTTCAAGACTCTTCGCGAGAGCACAGACCACAGAGACCTCCCCGGACATCACGGGTTTCTATCTGACCCTGAGCCCCATCAAGAGCCCGTTGATGGGACGAAACTTCTCGATGATTTGGTTCGCACTTTCGAGAAGTTCATCGTCCTTGTTGATGGTGCGGCTGTCGCGTTGGCGCTTTGGACAATACACACGTACGCCATCGCGGCCAGTTACATTTCACCTATCATCGCACTGCTCAGTCCCGAGAAACGTTGCGGGAAGACGACTGTCCTCATCGTCCTCGGCGCACTTGTGCGAAAGTCCCTCCCTGCGTCGAACATTACATCGGCTGCCCTGTTTCGTTCCATTGAGCACTACACTCCCACGCTGCTGATCGACGAGGCGGATAGTTTCCTCGCCAAGAGTGACGAGCTGCGCGGCGTGCTCAACTCCGGCCACACTCGTGCCAACGCCGTCGTGATCCGCACCGTTGGCGACAACCACGAGCCGAAGGTCTTCTCGACGTGGGGACCAAAGGCCATCGCGCTGATCGGCAAGTTGCCTTCGACGCTGGAGGATCGGTCGGTTGTCATCCCGATGAGGCGTCAGGCTCCGGGCGAGAAGGCGGAGCGAGTACGACAGGAACACCTCGGAACAGAACTCGGAGAGCTCCGTGCCCAGATCGCGCGATGGGTAGCAGACCATGAGGATGATCTAGAGGGCATCGACCCCGACGTTCCACATGAGCTCCACGACCGCGCCCAGGACAACTGGCGCCCCTTGCTCGGGATCGCAGATGCAGCCGGTGGGGATTGGCCAGAGCGAGCCCGTCGTGCCGCATTGGATCTGAATCGCTCGGATCGCGAGGGCGATAGCACGCCCGGTGTTCAACTTCTTTCAGACCTTCGCGATCTGTTTGAAGGTCGCGGCGTGGATCGTATGTCTTCGGAGCAGATTGTCGCCGTATTGACGAAGATGGAAGACAGGCCATGGCCCGAATGGCGACGAGGCCAGCCGCTCACCCAGTCTGGACTGGCTCGACTTCTCAAGCGGTACGACATCCGACCGCGAACCAT
>JAAELY010000344.1 GCA_024226335.1 bacterium | reverse complement strand
GCTTCGGCGTCACGCCTGGGCTGCTCGGTAGTGCCAGCAGGCGCTGGACTCGAGGGGCCGGCTAACAAGATCTTGCACCTGACGATCGGCTTCGCCGCTCGCAGGTGAAGACAACGTTAGGCAGAGCGGAATCGCCTCAAGCGCCCAAGAGCGAGGACTCTGTGGGGACGAAGTGGTCAGATCGAATTGCGGATCTTGAGCGCGGTGTGCGAGAAGGTGATCGCACGTCGATGGCTCATCTCGGTCACTTGCTCCAGGATGGCGTTCAGAACAAGAAGGGTCGTGCGGTCGTGCGCCGCAATCTGAAGAAAGGCTTCGGCCTGCTTCGGCGCGCGGCGCACCTGGGCGAAACCCAGGCAGTGTTCCCGCTAGCTTGCGCCTACCACGTTGGCCTTGGTACCTCGCCCAGTAGAGCAGACGCAATGCGGTGGTACCGGCGCTCGTGGCGAGACGGCAACTGTTCTGCCGCCAACAACATCGCGACGATCTATCGTGACGAGAAAAACCGTCGGTTGGCGTTTCAGTGGTGGACGCGTGCTCAATCCCGTGGCGACGGCAATGCGGCAGTCGACGTGGGCTACTGCTACCAGTACGGAATCGGCACACGCCGGAACAGGAGCTTGGCTCGGAGAATGTTCAAGCACGCCATTTCCGCCGACTACGTATCCGAGTGGAGACGCGAAGAGGCTATGTATCACCTCGCTGTTGTGTATCTAGACGCGGGGAGTGCCTCGCGAGCAACCCAGTTGCTTGCTCGTGCTTCTGCGGACGGCGATTTCACTGAGGCGACCTCACTATTGGCTGAGATTCGATCGCAGTCGCCCCTCACAACTTGTCGATGTCGTCGCGGTATTGACAAGGGCCTCCCCGGTCATGCGTTTTGTCTTCAACATCCGAGATCGATACGCGGGCCTGCCTAACAAGGCATTGGACCTGACGGATCCGGCCTGGCACGCCCCTGGCTGTCTCATTCGCACCCGTGACAATCCACGATCTGCTTTTGCTCCGACGGACACCGGAGTATGCTGAATGCCAGGGCCGCGCCAGTCTCGGCCCGCAGGTCAATGCAACGTTATGCAGATTGGAGACAAGTATGCGGACGGCTAACGGCCAGCCCGCGAATCCACTGGAGGCCCTTGGCTACGGATTAGGTCTCTGTGTTGGCGCTAGTTTGCTGTGTATTCTCGCCCTCTTCGCACTGATCTACTTCTTGTTGGGATTCGGAGATCCGTTTGCAGAGTTAGCGAGGTTGTTTCCAGGGATCCTGATTGCCGGGCTTCTCGGATCGCTCACGTTTCGGTGGTATCGAAGTCGGACTACGTCTAAAGGCAAATGGGCCGTGTACGCTGGGTCGGTTATTGCCGTAATTGTCCTGGGCGTCTTCGGGACACTTGTCACTAACTGGCTCGTCAGCCAATGGCGCTGATCAAGCGGTACCATGTGCCAGCGGATGGGTCGGGGAGAACACTCCACGCACGGAGGTTCGATCTGTGGGACCGCAAAACGACTTCGCCGGGGCCGGGCGACTGCATAACAACGCCTTGAAGCTGACGGTCCACTCCGCTATCGCTGCGTGGCCCGCAGCTTAAGGCAACGTTAGACAGGCAAGAGGGAACTTGGGACGCCGAGCACTTGTGGTCGTGATCTCTCTCTGGACGGCGAGCTGCACAACCCACGAGCCGTCGCCCTTGGAAGTGTTTTTCGCATCCAGTCCGAGCCCTGTTGTTTCCACCGCGGAGGTTGACGCTCGCGTAATGGACTTTCTCTTCGGACAGTTTGACGATGGGCGTATCGCCAATCCAGGGCAGTGTTTCCAAGAAACGGATTTCGTCGCCGGTGATTTCCCAAGGCGCAAGTTCATAGTCGGTGCGCAATCGGGAGAGCAGTGGCTAATTGTGTATAGGCATGGTGGTTTCGGCATGCACGACCACCTCGCTCTTCTGTCAACGGAAACGGAGCCTCCCCAGGTTCTCTTCGCTGCCAGCGGTAGCCTCGGCAACGAAAGTCTAGCTATTGTCGAGCGAGCCGTACGCCTCGGTGGTTTTGCGCTGGAGGACGAGCTGTCTCATTGGTAAGGCAGCTGTCTAACAAAGTCTTGCAGCTGACGGATCCGCGCCTGTCACGTCCCTGGCTGGCTCATTCGCGCCGCAGCAATCCGCGCTTCGCTTTGGCTCCGATCGGCATCGGGGTATGCTTGTTGGCCAGGGCCGTGCCAGCCACGGCCCGCAGCTGAAGACAACGTTAGCCGTACAGACCCCCAGAAAACCACATCCGCGGCGGACGCCTCGACGGCACCGGCTTGTTTGCCCGCGCGCCGACCGGAAGCGCTCTCGCGACGGCGATGCCAGGTCCTGGGCTTTCGTACGCTCGCGGCGTGTTGTCATGCCGACTTCCGCGCAACACGCTCCAGCGCATCAACTCCTCCGGCAACCATCGCAGCGGGGAGGCGGCCGCACTCGGCCAGTGTGCGACGCCCCACGTGTGTCGTGGACGCGTTACAATGGACGCGAACTGGCCGATCTTTCGGCCGCGCGGCTTCGGCGTCACGCCTGGGCTGCTCGGTAGTGCCAGCAGGCGCTGGACTCGAGGGGCCGGCTAACTAGGGCTTGCAGCTGACGGGGCTTAGCGTGCCACGTTCGACCGCGGTGGTGTTCTGCATTGACTGCCGTGCCTCGCGCGGACCGCAGCGGCAACCCCGCAGCTGAAGCCAACGTTAGCCGTACAGACCCCCAGAAAACCACATCCGCGGCGGACGCCTCGACGGTGACTGCGTATTCGCCCGCGCGCCGGCCGGAAGCGCTCTCGCGACGGCGATGCCAGATCCTGGGCTTTCGTACGCTCGCGGCGTGTTGTCACGCCGACTTCTGCGCAACACGCTCCAGCGCATCAACTCCTCCGGCAACCATCGCAGCGGAGAGCCAGCCGCACTCGGCCAGTGCGCGACGCCCCACGTGTGTCGTAGACGCGTTACAATGGACGCGAACTGGCCGATCTCTCGGCCGCGCGGCTTCGGCGTCACGCCTGCGCTGCTCGGTAGTGCCAGCAGGCGCTGGACTCGAGGGGCCGGCTAACAAGATCTTGCACCTGACGACCGGCTTCGCCGTTCGCAGGTGAAGACGACGTTAGACGGACTGTAGTGTGAAGGTGACGGCTGCCAGTATTCGATTCGGACTCGGCTTGCTGCTGTCGTTGTTTGCATGCGGCGGGCCGCCCGCGGATCCGGCGGATGCAGAAGTCGTGTTACCGCCGATTCTGGACAATGCGCTTTTTGTCGCGAGCTCGCCAGGCAGAACTCTCGCCGCCGTGGGGCCATGCGCGATGTCGTCGTCGACCGAATATCCAGATTGCAGCAGCGGGATCGACCTGTGCCTGATTATTGAAAGCGATGCGTCGCGATTCTATTGTATTGCGATTCCGCCATTTGGAGCGCGCGTCGAAGTCGTAGGACTCAAGTGGGAGTCTGCGACGACGGTGGTCGTCCGTCGTGTCGGAAGTGACAAGGACAATCGAGACCTGCGATTCGACACTCGCACTGGCGAATTCCAAGACGTGCCCTCCAAGTCCCTCCCATCAGGCGCGAGTTGATGACCCTCCAGGTCAGGGCAGTAAACGCAGGCGCGCCGTCTAACTAGGGGTTGGACCTGACGGATCCGGCCTGGCACACCCCTGGCTGGCTCATTCGCACCGCAACAATCCGCGATCAACTTTGGCTGCGACCGGCGCCGGGGTATGCTGACCAGCCAGGGTCGCGCCAGTCGCGGCCCGCAGGTCAACCCGACGTTATATGGACAAGAGAATCCGATGGACGAGTCATCACGGGATCAACTTCGGAAACTCCTAAGTGAGGCCGATACGTTGTTGCGGGATTCTGGCGGGCGTGTCGTTGAAGTTGATGATCCCGACGAGACGCATTTTCTTGG
>JAAELY010000343.1 GCA_024226335.1 bacterium | reverse complement strand
GTGGGTAGCCCGGGGCTTCAGCCCCGGGTAGACGGCATATTTAGATTCCGCGCCCCGTAGGGGCGCAATATTCCCAGCGAGGCTTCAGCCTCGCGCACGCGCGGCTCATGCCGCAGGAGAATAGTGCCGCCCTTCGGGGCGGGAGCGCACGAAAATGCAACCTCGAGGAGGGGGGAGAAACTTGTCGCAATCCCCCGCAGGGGCTCAGCTCGTTTCCGACACGATCGACACGGGGGTGCAGAAAAGCAAGTGGGACATCCTGCTCGCTCGAGGACGCCCGCGAGCTCGCCCAAGAACCCTGCTCCAGGCCCACCGCAGCCTCCACAGCTTCCAGGGCGGACGCGCTGGCTCGAGGTCAAGGACTACTCGGCGCGCTCGCGCTCCGAGCTGAAGCTCGGCGGCAAGGTCGGCCAGCTGATCTATGGCGAGGAGGCGACGCGGTTCTTCCCAATCCTGCGAGCGGGCGAGATCCTGCATTTGGGGAAGAACCCGGCGTCGGGCTGCGGGCGTATCCGCGTAGATGCGTAGCGTAGCGGTGGGTACGGCAAGTCCGTGGGCAAGCGATATCGTTGACGCCCGGCCTTATCCCGTGGGAGAGTCCCTGTATGGACGCTACCGATATCACCACGCCGACCCCACCGGACGACTACGACAGCCCATGGAAGGAAGTCTCCGGGCGATTCTTCCCCCAACTCGTGGAATTCTTCGCTCCCGACCTCTACGCGATCATCGACTGGTCGGCCGGCTACGAGTTTCTCGAACAGGAGTTGCGGGAGATGCTCCGCGACGCCGAGACCGGACCCCGCCGAGTCGACAAGGTCGTCAAGGTTCGGACATTATCGGGCAAGCCCCTCTACCTTGTCCTCCATGTGGAGATCCAGGTCTCCAGAGAGTCAGGTTTTCCGCGACGGATGTTCGTCTACTTCTACCGGCTCTATGACCTTTACCCGGAGCAGGTCGTGAGCCTGGCCATCCTGGCCGACGAGGAGCCCGACTGGGAGCCTAAAAGCTACGAGTACGCACTGCATGGCACCGAGCTGGAGTTCGGCTATCGCACAGTGAAGATCTGGGAGTACAATGGGCGTTGGGCGGAGCTGGAGAAGGATCCGAATCCGTTCGCGCTGGTGGTCATGGCGCACTTGAAGACCAAGGCCACACGCGGCAAAGCCCGGGAGCGGCTCGCCTGGAAGGTGAACCTGGTGCGCCAGCTCTACGAACGGGGCTATGAGCGCAAGGACGTCCTGGAGCTCTTCCGATTCATCGACTGGCTGCTGGTGCTGCCGGAAGAGATGACGAAGAGCTTCCGCCAACGGATCGAAGAGATCGAGCAGGAGTCGAAGATGAAGTACGTCACGAGCATCGAACGCCTGGGACGCCGAGAAGGACGCCAAGAAGGACTGCGGGATGTTGTTCTCGCCCTATTCGAGGAGAAGTTCGGGCCTCCGGACGCCCCGATC
>JAAELY010000342.1 GCA_024226335.1 bacterium | reverse complement strand
TTCGCGGTGGAATGTGTACGCTGCGAAGAAGCGCTTTGAACAAGGTTATGGAAGGCACGACGACAATCGGCGAGGTCTTCCGCGTATCGGCCTCGGACAGCTAGGGAAACGAATGGCGAATCTGCATCAATTATTGAAGGCAATGATCGAGAAGGGGGCGTCTGACCTTCACATCACGACGGGGACTCCACCTCAACTGCGCGTTGATGGTGCTCTGGTTCCTCTGCGAGTTCCGCCTCTCACACCACAGGATACGAAGCAAGCCTGTTACTCGATCATGACGGATGCCCAGAAGCACCGTTTTGAATCCCAGAACGAACTCGATCTGAGTTTTGGAGTAAAAGGGCTCGCGCGTTTCCGGGCGAATGTCTTCGTTCAGCGAGGTGCCGTAGCCGGGGCTTTCCGCACGATTCCCTATCAGATCATGAGCTTTGACGACCTGGGACTTCCGCCCGTCATGACCGAACTCGCGCGTCGTCCTCGCGGTCTGTTGCTCGTCACGGGACCGACCGGAAGCGGTAAGTCGACGACACTCGCGTCGATTCTCGACCTGATCAATTCCGAAGAGAACCACCACATCATCACGATCGAGGATCCGATCGAGTACCTGCATCCGCACAAGTCGAGTGTCGTGAATCAGCGAGAAATCGGCGCGGATACCACCAGCTTCAAGAGCGCGCTTCGCTACATCCTTCGTCAGGACCCCGATGTCGTGCTCGTCGGTGAGATGCGGGACCTCGAGACGATCGAAGCTGCGCTAACGGTCGCAGAGACCGGCCATCTGTGTCTCGCCACTCTGCACACGAACTCCGCGGCGCAGACCATCAATCGCGTGATCGACGTGTTTCCCGCTCATCAACAGGCTCAGGTACGCATGCAACTGAGCTTTGTACTCGAGGGCGTGCTCTGTCAGAGCCTGCTTCCCAAGATCTCGGGCGGTCGTGCGATCGCAGTCGAGGTCATGGTGCCCAACCAGGCCATCCGCAACCTGATTCGTGAGGACAAGGTCCATCAACTCTATTCGCAGATGCAGATGGGCCAGGAAAAATACGGGATGCAGACGATGAACCAGGCGCTGGCGGATCTGTATCTGCGCCACCAGGTGACACTCGAAGACGCCATGGCTCGGAGTGACGATCAAGACGAACTGCAAACCATGATCTCCAACCCGCAGGCTTCGCGCGTGCGGAGGACTGGCTAGTTCCGAAGCCGAATAGGAGAGGGGTTAGATGCCGACATTTCAGTGGATAGGGAAGACGCGCGAGGGCCTGGTCAAGAAGGGTCTCATCGTCGCCAATGATCTCGAGACTGCTGAGAATCAGCTGCGTATGCAGCAGATCGCAACGACACTGATCAAGCCCAAGGCCAAAGACCTTGGAGAGATGTTCCCGTTTCTGGCCAAGGGCATCACGATCAAGGACCAGGTTATCTTCACGCGCCAGTTTGCGACGATGATCGATGCGGGTCTGCCGCTGGTTCAGTGCCTGGACATCCTGGGCACGCAAACGGAGAACCCAGCTTTCAAGAAGATCATCCTGCAGGTCAAAGGGGATGTCGAGAGTGGGTCGACATTCTCGGATGCGCTCGAAAAGCACCCGAAGGTCTTCGATCGGCTCTACGTGAACCTGGTCGCTGCCGGTGAAGTCGGTGGTATTCTGGATACGATCCTGAACCGTCTGGCCGTCTATCTGGAAAAGGCCGATAGTCTGCGCCGCAAGGTAAAGAGCGCGCTGATCTATCCGGTTGCAGTCACCGTGATCGCGATCGTCGTTATCGTCGTGATGCTCGTCAAGGTCATCCCGGTCTTCGAGAAGATGTTTGCGGACTTTGGCGGAGCACTTCCCGGACCCACGCAGATGGTCATTTCCGTATCGCACTTCCTTCAGGCGTGGATCGTCTGGATGATCGTCGGAGTGGTGGCACTGAGTTTTGTGTTGAAGAAGATCTACGGCACGGAACGCGGGCGAATCTTTTTCGACGGAGTATTTTTGAAGCTACCGATCTTCGGGCCCCTGCTGAAGAAGGTCGCTGTGGCTCGTTTCAGTCGCACTCTTTCGACCATGCTCTCCTCGGGTGTTCCGATTTTGGATGCGCTCGAAATCGTGGCGCGCACGGCCGGAAACGTGATCGTCGAGCGCGAATTGCTCGTGACGAAGGCTTCGATCTCCGAGGGCAAGACGATCGCAGAACCTCTGCAGCAGTCGAAGGTCTTTCCGGGGATGGTCGTGCAGATGATTGCAGTCGGAGAGCAGACCGGCGCAATGGATGCCATGCTCGCCAAGCTGGCTGACTTCTACGACGACGAAGTCGATGTGGCCGTCGATGGGCTCACGTCCCTTCTCGAGCCGATCCTCATGGTCGGTCTCGGCGGTTCGATCGGTGCGTTGCTGGTGGCCATGTATCTCCCGATCTTCAAGATCGCCGAAACCGTCGTCTAGTCCGGGCTTCCGGAAACCAGGTGCGCGCTCCTGCGAATGCCCAGCAATCGGCGCTGCCGGTTCGGGCCTTTGCGATCCGACTGGCGGCGCTGGGTGGCATCTTTGCGGTCGCCGTACTCAGCGAGATTCGCGGTGGCGGGTCCTATTCTGAGCGCGAACTCGTAGCGCTCTACGCTCTGGTCCTCACGGGCTTTCTCCTCTCGCTGGCCTACGGAGCTCTGCGAGCCTGGGGAAACTCCGAACGGGTCAACTATTTCGAGCTTACCGGGGATCTCATCCTTCTCACCGGACTCGTCTATTGCTCGGGCGGCTCGCGTTCGCTTTTTGGTCCCCTCTACATCATCTGGATCGTTCATGTCGCACTGGCGGCGGGCTCGCGCGCGACGATACTGGCATGGGCCGGAGCTACGATCTGTTACGGTCTCGTAGGTCTTGCACCGGCGCTGGGGGCGTTCCCCGCGTTTGAGCCAGGCAGTCAGCTGGGGGTACACGAGGCGCTGTCATCTGCGGGTGCACATGCACTCGCATTTCTGGGTGTCGCGATCCTGTCCCGGAATCTGGCTGATCAGATCCAGGCGGGCCGCGTCGAACTTCGAGAACTCGGAGAGATTCACCAGCGAATCGTCGACAATGTGGCCAGCGGTCTACTCACGGTGGATCGAGCTGCGCGGATCTCTTCGTTCAACAGCGAGGCCGAGCGAATCACCGGCTACGGCAGCGCCGAGGTCATGGGCTGGCCGCTCGCGAAGCTCTTCCCCAATCTCGATCCCGGAGAAACGGGTGATTCTGCCCCTGCGGATCTTCCGGGTACTGCGACGCAGGAGCGCGGCCGTATGGAACTCGTGTTCGAAAGTCGGAATGCCCAGGAGTTGCATCTTGGAATGTCGATTTCGATTCTGCGCGATGCGGGCGGCCATGAAGATGGGGCGATCGTGATCTTCCAGGACTTGACGAAGGTCGTGCAGATGGAAGAGCAGTTGCGTCGTAGCGAACGACTCGGTGCGGTCGGACAGCTCGCGGCGGGACTGGCGCACGAGATTCGCAACCCTCTTGCATCCCTGTCCGGAGCGATCGAACTACTGGAGGGTGATCTGCCTTCCGGGGATGCGAGTTCTTTGCGACTCGCGCGAATCGTGCAGCGTGAGACCGCGCGTCTAAACCGTCTGGTCAGCGACTTCTTGACCTACGCAAGACCCGGCCCCGGGCACTTTCTCGCCGTACCTCTTCAGGAGCTGATGGCAGAGATCGCGGAGCTGGACGAATACTCGGAGGGTCGCGGCTGCGAACTGGAGCTTGACATCGAAAACGGGTTGAGTGCGCGTGGTAATCCGGATCAACTCCGCCAGGTCATCTGGAACCTGGTGATCAACGCAGCTCAGTCAGAACCCCGAGATCACAAGGTGCGGATCGAAGCGAGAGGCCGGGTGGATGAGTCTGGTGCTCCAAGGGTGCACATCGACGTGATCGACTGTGGTTGCGGGATTCCCCCGGAGCTCGTCGAGCGCATCTTCGAACCCTTCTTCACGACGAAACCCAAAGGTACCGGGCTCGGCCTGGCAACGGTCCATCGCGTGATCGAGGCGCACGGCGGCCAGATGGGCGTTCGAACGGAACAAGGACAGGGAACCGTAGTCAGTGTGGATTTGCCCGCAGCTTGATCTCAAGAGGCGCAAATGCCGGTCCGATGCACGTTCCAGGGAGTACGTGTGGCACGGATTCTAATCGTAGATGATGAAACGAGCATGCAGGAGTTTCTCGAGATCCTCCTGCAGCGCGAGGGGCATGACGTCGTCGCATGCGGTTCGGCAGAGCAGGCGATCCTGGCCATCGAAGGCGACGAGTTCGACCTGGTCATCAGCGATCTCCGCATGCCGGGCATGAGCGGGTTGGAACTTCTCGAGCACATCCAGGACAACGCGCCCGAAACGACCGTCATCTTGATCACCGCTCACGGCACCACCGAGTCGGCGATTGAAGCGATGCGCTACGGCGCATATGACTACCTCACCAAACCCTGCTCGATCGATGAGATCAGGCTGGTTGTGAGCAAGGCGCTCGAGAAGCGGGAATTGTGCTCGGAAAACGAGCGATTGCGACGGCAGATTCGCGAGCAGACGAGCCTGCCTTCGGTCGTGGGACGCTCGCGTCAGATGCAGGATGTCTTTGCGCTCGTACGGCAGGTAGCGCCGTCGAAGACGAATGTGCTGATCACGGGCGAAAGCGGCACGGGCAAGGAGCTGGTGGCAAGGGCCGTTCACAAGCTGAGCGATCGGAAAGACAATGCCTACGTTGCGATCAACTGCGGTGCGATCCCCGAGAACCTGCTCGAGAGCGAGCTCTTTGGGCATATGCGCGGCTCGTTCACGGGTGCGACTTCCGACAAACAAGGTCTGTTCGAAATCGCCGACAAGGGTACGCTGTTTCTCGACGAGATCGGAGAGATGCCTCTCAACTTGCAAGTCAAGCTCTTGCGGGCGATCCAGGAGCGAATCTTCCGGCGGGTTGGCGGGACCAATGATATCCGCGTAAATGTTCGAATCGTATGTTCGACCAACCGCAGTCTAGAGAACGAAGTTCGCGAGGGGAGATTCCGCGAAGATCTGTTCTATCGCCTGAACGTCATCGAAGTGGAGCTGCCTGCGCTGCGGGATCGGCCTGAAGACGTTGCGCAGCTGATCCACTCCTTCGTCCAGAGATTTGCAAATGAGCAGGACAAGCGCGTGACGGGCCTGTCCGCAGAAGCGATCGAAATACTCGAAGGGTACGCGTTTCCCGGGAATGTGCGTGAGCTCGAGAACATCATCGAGCGGGCCGTGACCCTGGCGCGTTCCGAGGAAATCGGAACCGAGCAGCTTCCCGGTACGGTGTTCTCCGAATCTCAGAATCCGCTGGTTCGCGCCATCCCAGAAGAGGGGATGGATCTGGAAGAAACCCTTGCGCAGTACGAAGCGTCACTGATTCGCGCAGCCCTCGAGCGAACGGATGGCGTGAAGAAACGCGCAGCAGCACTTCTGGGCGTGAGCTTTCGCTCGTTCCGCTACCGGCTCGAGAAACTCGGACTGGAGTGACGAGACGCGTCACCGCAAAGCGCGGGAATCGTCACTTTGTAGCTTCTGGTCAGGTGGCGACCTTTGACGTCAGATGAGCACGATTGCCAGATTCTTCGGGCTTCCACGGCGGCTCCTGCCGCTTCCCGGATGCGCAGTGCCGTTCCGGCACGGTGCTTGCTCTAGCTCAGCGGAGGCCGGCCGTATTCTTACGGCACGGGGTCTTCAGAAGAGCCCCTGGTCGTAGTCAGAGTCATCAAGGAGACCCAATGCATTCGATTCTCAAGAACCTGAAGAAGCGCGAGGGCTTCACCCTCATCGAGTTGATGATCGTCGTCGCGATCATCGGTATTCTCGCAGCAATCGCCATCCCGAACTTCATCAAGTTCCAGCTCCGATCCAAGGCGAGTGAGGGCAAGATCAACCTCGCGGCCATCCGTACCGCGCAGGAGTCGTTCTTCGCCGAGGTGGGAACCTACTTCTCGTGGAGCGCGACGCCGTCTTCGGCACCGGGTCAGGTCAAGTCTGCTTTCGCCAGTGCCTGCAGTATTCCGCCCGCAAGCAGCGCACCGGGCTTCTGCTTCATCGGCTGGGAGCCGGAAGGTGATGTGTTCTACCAGTACGCAGTCGATACCAACACGAGCGGCAACCAGTTCTTTGCTGACGCTGCTTCCGATATCGATGGTGATGGAAACGTCAATATCTGGGGCATCTCGCGTCCGGATCTGGCAGGTACGTTAGATATCACCGCCGGCTCGATGGGCTGCAGCAGCGTCCTGAACGTCGCCGATGGTTCGGCCATCAATGGCCAGGTCGGACCGTGCAATAACGTGAGCATGGGTCGCCAGATCTTCTAGGAAGCCTTTCGTTCCTTAGAAGAACGGATTACCCGTCTCGGCGGGGCCCACGGGTCCCGCCGGGACTTCTCACGTCCGCACGACTCTAGGAGATCCCATGTTCGCTACGGGCACGCGCAACCGCCGCGCCTCCGGCTTCACGCTGATCGAACTGATGATCGTGGTTGCAATTATCGGAATTCTGGCGGCGCTGGCGATTCCGAATTTCATCCGCGTGCAGCTGCGAACGAAAGCTGCCGAAGGCCGCCTCAACCTGGCGGGCATCAGCAAGGCCGAGGCCGGGTACTTCGCCGAAGTGGGTGTGTATCTCTCCTGGTCGGCTCAGCCGCTCTCAGCGGGTAGCCCGCCGGGGCAGAGCAAGACCACCTTCGGTGCCGCATGTTCTTTCCCCCCCTCGAGTGGCTCTCCCGGCTATTGCATCATCGGCTGGGAGCCGGAGGGGGAGGTCTACTTCAACTATGCAGTTTCGACGAACGGAACTGTTCCGCTCACGGGTGCACAGTACTTTGCCGCCGCTGAATCGGATCTCGATGGCGACGGTGTGCTGAATCTCTGGGGTGTGAAGCGACCCGACAACTCGGGTGCGGCCATGAGTTCTGGACCCCTGGGTTGCTCGGAAGTCCTCAACGCCGGGGACGGTCTGCCCATGACCGGCCAGGTCGGTCCGTGCGACGAACCGATGAATGGCCTGAGCGTATTCTAGAGGACGGCTCCGTCACTCTCGCCGACTCGATCCTCATCTAAAGATCGCTTCTGGCGTCCCCGATTATCTCCTTCGAGATGTCTTTTTTCCGCTCACATGCGCTTCATTGGGTGCTCGTTCCCGCGATGCTCATCGCGGGCTGGGGTGTTCATCGCATCAACCTCATGCTCGAGACGGGCATCGTCGAGGAAGCTTCCGATGGAGAGATCGGACCTCTTCCCGATGGAAACGTCGTGCGGGTGCTCTCGCTCGGTTTCGAGCGATTGGTGGCGGACCTCTTCTGGGTTCGGACGACCCACTACGTGGGCGACGATGTGGCCGCCGCTGCGAACTATCCTGCAGCAGAGCGCCTGGCCCAACTCGTAACCGATATCGACCCGGAATTCGACAGCGTCTACGTGCTGATGAGTTCGGTTCTCAACGGTCTGAGATGGGATCCCGATGCAGCCATCCGTCTGCTCGAGAAGGGCGCCGAGAACAGCGACTACTGGCGCATCCATTTCCTGCTCGGCTTCAACTACTTCATGGATCGCAATGATTTTGCGACGGGTGCGAAGCACCTGAAACGGGCGGTGGAACTCGGTGGCCCGACCTATCTTCAACTCCTCGTCTCGCGCCTCTACACCCATGGGGGCGACCCGGCCACCGCGATGAGTTTCATCCACGCTCGCTTGCAGCAGGAAGAACATCCGCGGGTACGCAAACAGCTCCGACGCCGCCTACACGATATCTGGATCACCCGGGACATCGGACTCATCGATCGCGCGATATCCCGCTACCGAGAGGCGAACGGCAGCGATCCGAGAAACGTGGCCACGCTGGTTCAGGCCAAGCTGCTGCCTGCGGAGCCGCGAGATCCAATGGGCAAGAGCTACTTCATCCGTGCGGGCAAAGCCGGCACCGAGATGGAGTACGAAGAACTGAAGCTCAAGCGCTAGGGAGATGATGTGAGCGCAATTCGAACCAAAGATCTGGCGAAGACCTTCCGCACCGGCTTCTGGATGCGCGAGATAGAAGCCGTGAAAGGCATCGATCTCGACGTGCGCGAGGGTGAGATCTTCGGCTTCATCGGGCCCAATGGCGCGGGCAAGACCACCACGATCAAGATGTTGGCGGGTCTGGTCCTGCCTACCAGAGGTCGGGTCTGGTTGCACGAACAGCCATCGAGCCTGCCCGCGAGTCGCGAACGCCTGGGATTTCTGCCGGAGGGCACGTTCTTTCACGAATACCTCACCGCGTCCGAGTTTCTCGAATTCCACGGATCGCTTCTGGGCATTCCCGCGGAGGTCCGGCGCGAGCGGATTCCCGCGCTGCTCGAGCGCGTCGGTATACCGCACGCGGCCGACCAACAGATTCGACGATTCTCCAAGGGCATGAAGCAACGGGCGGGGTTGGCTCAGGCACTGATCGGTGATCCCGACGTGCTGATCCTGGACGAACCCATGTCGGGTCTCGATCCGCTGGGCCGCAAAGATGTACGCGACTTGATTCTCTCCCTTCGCGAAGAGGGCAAGACCGTATTCTTCTCATCGCACATTCTGCAGGACGCAGAGATGATCTGTGATCAGGTCGCGATCATCTTGCACGGACGGGTCGTGAAGCAGGGATATCTCGACGAACTTCTCGGACAGGAGATCGATGGAGTCGAGATGGTCGTCGAGGGTATCGATGGCGGAATGTTCAACGAACTCAGCGGCACCGCGCGCCGTGCGGTCGAGCAGGGGCCGCGCTTCCTGTTCGAGTTCGCAAGCGAGGACGACGCGGAATCCGCACTCGATCAGGTACGGGCGGCCAAGGGCAGAGTCCGCAGCATGATACCGCAACGCCGGAGCCTCGAAGATCTATTGCTCGAAGGCGTCAAGCAGGAGAACCAGGCATGAACTCGGCCCTCCGTATATGGGTCCTGGCGAAGAATACCTATCGAGAGGCCGTTCGCGACAAGCTCTTGTACAACCTGTTGTTCTTTGCCGCCTTGATGATCGGAAGTTCGATCCTGCTGGCGCAGCTGCACCTGGGTGAACAGGATCGGATCTATCGCGACATGGGATTGTCCTCGATCGCCTTCTTCGGTGTGTTGATTGCGATTTTTGTGGGCATCAATCTCGTACATCGCGAGATGTCTCAGAAGACGGTCTACACCATGCTGGCCAAACCGGTGCATCGCTGGGAGTTCTTGCTCGGCAAGTATTGCGGTCTGCTCACGCTACTGGCGATGGAAGTCGGTCTGATGAGCGTGTGTTTCATCGCGGTGCTTCTGTTCATGGGTTCCGAGTTCAGCTGGGGGCTCATGTGGGCGATCGGATTGATCTATCTGGAACTCGCTCTCATCACGGCCGTGGCGATCTTCTTCTCGAGTTTCACCACTCCCTATCTTGCGGGCATGTTCACCGTCGCGTTGTGGATCATCGGGCATTTGCTGGCAGATGTGCGCGCCTTTGGTCTGCGCTCAGAGGCGCCGGGACTGCGGGCGGTCACCGAGGCGCTCTACTGGACACTGCCCAACCTGGACAGGCTCGACATCAAAGCGGATGCGTCGGCGGGAAATCCCATCGAGATGGCTCGCATCTCGCTCGCGGCGCTGTACGCGATGCTCTACTCCGCCGTTCTCTTGTCGGGCGCAATGGTTCTGTTCCAACGTCGGGACTTCCGATAGCGGCGCAGCTATCGTCTCGCAGATGAGCCCACCCAATACACCGCTGTTCCTGATCGGGATGGCGTTTCTGTTCGGTGCTTGTATTGGAAGCTTCCTGAACGTCGTGATCTACCGCTTGCCACGCGATGAGTCACTGGTGTGGCCAGGCTCCCATTGTCCGGGCTGCAACTCGCCGATTGCCTGGTGGGCGAATATTCCGATCCTCTCCTACCTGGCCCTTCGCGCGCGCTGTCGCAGTTGTGGCGAGCGGATCTCCGCCCGCTATCCACTGGTCGAAGCCGCGACCGGGCTCCTTTTTGCTGCGTTGATGTTCCGCTGGATCGGAGTCGAGCAGGCTCTGAGCGCCCGCCTGCTCGTGGACTGGCTGCTGGCCGCGGCGTTGATCGCAATCACGTTCATCGATGCCGAACATCAGATCATCCCCAACGCAATCACCTATCCGGGAATCCCACTGGGTCTACTGCTGGCCTGGATTGCACCACCGCCGAGTCTCTGGGACGCCTCATTGGGCTTGTTGATTGCCGGTGGTTTCATGTGGCTGCTGTCCGCCGGCTATGAGTGGTATTCCGGGCAGATTGGATTGGGCATGGGGGACGTCAAACTGGTGGCCATGCTCGGCAGTTTTCTGGGCCTGGAGTCGGCGCTCGGTATCATGGTGGTGGGCTCGCTCGTGGGTTTGATCTACGGCCTGGTTCTGATCGGATTCAAGGGAACTGGGCGCGCGACACGCATCCCATTCGGTCCGGCACTCGCGCTCGCGGGAATCGTCTACCTGTTCGTGCCGGGACTGCTTCAGCGCGTTCTGAGTCTACTGTGACCGGCGGCCGTCGCGGCGGTTTGCAGATGGAGATCATCGCGTCTCTTCTGGTGCTCACGCTGGCGGGTTTGACGGTCGTGGCGGTCGTCATGACCAGTGCCAGTGCCCGGCTCGTGGAAGACGCCGCTCTCGACCGCCTGCGCCTCGGTGCGCGGCAGCTCGAAGGCAGCCCGGGCGCGGGTATTCATTCTCTCAACGATGCAGCTGCGCTGGCTCGAACGCGCAGCGTCGCTGCGCTGGGTGGGCATTTTCGCGTGCTCGATGACCGCGGCTTCACGGTCGGCTACGGACCGAAGACCCCTCTCGACTCGCCGGATCTGGCCAGGTTGATCGAGCTGGCCCGCGTCGAGCGCGAGGTTGCTCAGGCCGGAGGCGTGCTCGCCTCCGATGTCGTGCTGGTGTCGCGCCTTCAACCTCCTCATGGTGAACCGGGTTTCCTGATCGGTCGGGTCACCCGCGACGAACTGCTCAGCGAGTTGCTGCCGCTGGTCCAGGCGGGCGCGTGGGTGCTCTTGATGGCGGCGTTGGTGTTTGTGGGTTTTGGTTCCTATCTGCTCCGGCGCCGTATCGCTGTACCGCTGCGCGATCTGGCGGCGGCGACGGCGCGCGTGGCTACTGGGGATCTCGATGTCCGGACCGAGGAGACCGGACCCGCAGAACTCGCGGAACTGGCGCACTCGTTCAATCGGATGGCGGCCGGACTAGGGGGGCAGCGCGACGCGTTGGTTCGCGCCCACGATTCTCTTTCTCGTACTCAGCGGCTGGCCACGGTCGGTCAACTAGCTGCCGGTGTCGCTCACGAGGTGGGCAACCCCGTTGCGGCCATCCTGGGGTATACCGAAGTTACCCTGCGCGACGCCGAATTATCGGATCGCAGTCGAGAGATGAGTGAACGCATTCATCAAGAGGCGCTGCGCATCCGGACTCTGGTGCGAGAATTGCTCGATCTAGGCCGACCCAAAGCGGCGGAGCTGGTCCGGATTCGCCCGCACAGGGCTCTCGAAGAAGTCGCGCGTCGTCTGACCGCCCAAAAGCTGCTCGACGAGATCGATCTTTCGGTCTCCGTCGATCGCCAACTGCCGGAGATCGAAGTCGATCGCAGTCGTTTCGAGCAGATCCTGACCAATCTGGTGGAGAACGCCGCACACGCGCTATGCGGGCACGAGGAGCCCTGTATCGAGTTACGTGCAGCCATCGCGAAAAAGTCGATGCCGGAACGACGTCGAGCAGATCGCGCGGGGGCCTCGTACATGCACCGGAGACAGCCCGATGCGATCGCCATCGAAGTGATCGATAACGGGCCTGGAATTCCCGCTGAAGACCTGCCTCAGGTCTTCGATCCGTTCTTTACCACCAAGGATCCGGGGGAGGGCACGGGTCTCGGGCTCTGGAACGCGCATCGAATGGCGGAACTTCTCGGTGGAAGTCTCGAAGTCACTAGTCGGTCCGGCGAAACTTGCTTCAGGCTGATCGTGCCACAAGCCGATAGTGCCAGTGAGGATGAGTGCTCGCAGGGTACTGATTGTTGATGATGAGGAAGGCGTACGCACCAGTCTGCGCCTGATTCTCGAAGACGAAGGGTACACCGTCTCCGTCGCCGGAGGGCCCGAAGAGGGGCTCGGTCTCGCGACGGAGGAGACCTTCGATGTCGTGCTCTGCGACGTGCGTATGCCGCGGCGCAGCGGACTCGATCTTCTACCGGATCTGATCCAGCTCCAACCCTCGGCGACCGTGCTGATGATGTCTGCCTATGGTCAGATCGAGGATAGTCTCGAGGCGGTTCGACGGGGTGCCTACGACTATCTTGCGAAGCCTTTCGAGCCTCAGGAGTTGCTGCTCACGATTCGCAAGGTTGAGGAGCGGGAGCGCCTGCAGCGGGAGAACCGCCAGCTCAAACGCGAATTGGGTGCAGAACGCAAATCCTCGCAGTCGATCGTGGCGGCTTCCTCGGCGATGCAGGAAATCTGCGGGCTGGTCGATCGGGCGGCAGAGTACAAGACCACCGTGCTGATCACGGGCGAGAGTGGTTCGGGCAAGGAAGTGGTCGCCCGGGCCGTTCACGATCTGAGCGCTCGCTCCTCGGAACCCTTCATCGCGGTCAACTGCGGTGCGATAACCGAGAGCTTGATCGAGTCCGAGCTATTCGGTCACGTCAAAGGGGCGTTTACGGGTGCAGATTCGGACTCCCCGGGCATGTTTCGCGAAGCCAGTGGCGGCACCCTCTTCCTGGACGAAATCGGAGAACTGTCGCGCTCGACCCAGGTGAAGCTTTTGCGCGTCTTGCAGAGCGAGGAAGTCCGACCGGTCGGGGAAGCGAAGCCGCAAGAAGTCGATGTGCGAATCATCGCAGCGACCGCGCGAAATCTCGAGGCGATGGTGTCCGAAAATGCCTTTCGCCCCGATCTCTTCTACCGCCTCAATGTCTTTCGGCTCCACATCCCCCCCCTTCACGAACGGACCGAAGACATTCCCTTGCTCGCAGACCATCTACTGGAAGGTCTGTCACGGCGTATCGGAAAACACGCAGCGCCATTGGGTCGAGAAGTCCTCGATGCGCTATGTGCGTATGAATGGCCCGGAAATGTGCGCGAACTCGAAAACATGCTCGAGCGGGCATTGATTCTTGCGCGCACCGAATCCATAAGCCTCGATCTCTTCCCATTCCCCGCTGCGCAGAGTGTCCGGAAGGCTCCAGCGGGAGGAAATTCGGAAGATGAGGATCTGTCCATCAAACGACGCACCCGAGAACTCGAAGAACGCTTGATCCGTCTGGCGCTCGAGTTCACTTCTGGCAACCGCACCCAGGCTGCGCGCGTTCTAGAGATCAGTCCAAGGGCTCTTCAGTACAAGATCAAGGAATACGCGGTCGAGCCCCTCAATCCGATCCCGTCGAAACCCGATAGCAACTAGACGTCTGTTTCAGACGTACGTCAGTAGGGGACGTCATGGCTCGAATATATCTAGTCGCACTGGTCGCACTATCTCTCGCGTGCAGCGCTGAAGAGTCGCAGGCGCCGACCGAAAAGGCCGCCAGGACCGCGCCGTCGCAAGAGAGCGCGGATGGCGGCGCACCCGTGATTGAGGCTGTAGAGATCAGTCCGGCTGAGCCGACCGTCGCCGACGGGCTCACTGTCGCCGTGCAGGTTCAAGACCCCGATCTCGATTCGATTGATGTTGAGCTCGAGTGGTTCGTGAATGGTGCGTCTTTCAACATTACCGAGCCGAATCTCGAGCCCTATCAATTTCGCAAAGGGGACCGCGTTCGCGTGGTCGTCTGGGCGTCGGACGGCATTCACGAGGTGACTGAAGAGAGTGAAGCCGTGGTGATCGAGAATTCGCCACCACGCATAACCTCGTTCGAGTTGACGCCAAAGAACCCGATGTCGACGGACATGATTGAAGTCAAGGTCTCGGCTTCGGACGTTGATGGTGATTCATATCGTTACGAATATCGCTGGCTTCTGAACAACCAGTTGATCCCCGGTGAGACCGGCTCGCGCCTGGTCTCGAGCAAGCTCAAGCGCTCCGTCAAAGTCACCGGCCAGGTCCGCGCGCTCGACGAGGACGAAGCCAGTGACTGGGTGACATCGCATCCGGTCAAGGTGAGCAACGCGCCACCGAAGATCGCTTCACAGCCGAACTACGAACTGTCCGGCCCGACTCAGTACTCCTACCAGATGCAGGTGGCCGATCCGGATGGTGATCTGCCTCTGAAATACGAACTCATATCGGGACCTCCGGGCATGGAAATCAGCACGACTGCGGGGTTCGTCAGTTGGACGATCCAGCCCGGGACAAGTGGCAAGTTTCCGGTTGAACTGGCCGTCTCAGATCCCTTTGGCGGGCTCGCTTCGCAGAAGTACCAGTTGGAAGTCGACTGGCGCGATGCTGAGGCCAGCGATCCTGCACCCGTTGATCCCGAAGACGAGGCCGAATTCGATGCCGAAAGTGATCCCGCGAACGCGGCCCACGATAGAGACATCACTCGGCCTTCTACGGACTACGAAGCTGATGAGGAAATGGAGGACTCCGAGCAGGAGTTCGAAGATCAAGAAGGGGAGGCAGAAGAAGAGTTCTGAGTGCGCAGCGACCGCGCGTGGCTGACGCAAACTTTGGCTTCGCGCACCCTCAAGTCGCATTTCTAAGCCGCCGATCAAGCAGACGAATGAATCGAGGGGTCTACTCCTCGGGGATGCTCAAAGAACTCACAGATTCTGCCTTCTCGAGAAACTGGGGAACCGCTGTGGCGAACAATGTCCAACAAATCCGCGAAGCACTGATGATGAGCAAGGCTGAACTTGCTCGTAAGGCAGGCCTCTCAACTCTGACGATCGACCGAGTCGAGTCGGGCAAGACCTGTCGACTCGATACGAAGCGAAAAATCCTGCATGCGCTCGGACTGAAAGTATCAGACCGGGACTCTGTATTCGGCGCCGGATCGGCTGCTGAACTCACGTCGACGAACCCGTACAGCTAGGACGGCTAGATGTTCTTTCGTTCCAAATCGATCATCGGTCTCGACATTGGTTCGAGTTCCGTCAAGGCGGTGGAGCTGGAAACGGCGAATGGTGGATATCGGCTCAAAGGCTTCGGCATTGCCGAACTGTCTTCCGAAGCCATCGTTCAAGGCTCCTTCATGAACGCACCCGCCATCTCCGAGGCGATTGGTGAAGTCTGCGCGAGTGGCGGATTCAAGACCAAGGACGTGGCGACGTCGGTCTCCGGACACTCCGTGATCGTGAAGCGCATTTCGCTGCCCGTGCAGAGTTCTGAAGAACTCGAGGAAACGATCAAGTGGGAAGCTGAGCAGTACATCCCATTCGATATCAACGAAGTGAACATCGACCACCAGGTCCTGGACGACAACGGTCTCGATGGCCAGATGGATGTTCTGCTGGTCGCCGCGAAAAAGGACCTGATTCACGACTACGTGAGTGCGATTACCGAATGCGGCCTGAATCTGGCGGTACTCGATGTTGATGGCTTCGCTGTCGGCAATATGTACCTGGAGAACTACGACGACGCGGGTGCTGTCGCTCTGGTCGATATTGGTGCTTCTGTCATCAATATGAACGTGATGCAGGGCGGGATTCCAGTCTTCAACCGCGACATAACGACCGGTGGTAACCAATACACCGAAGAGATCCAGAAGGCTCTCGGGATCAGTTTCGAAGAGGCCGAGCGCATCAAGGTGGGAGGCCGTCCCGGTGAGGTGAGCAAGGAAGTCATTCCGCAAGAAGTCGAAGAGGCCATGCGTGACGTCTCCGAGACCCTCGTAGGGGAGATCCAGCGCTCTCTGGATTTCTACCGCGCCACAGCATCCAGTGCGCCACTTCAGAAGCTTGTGCTCTGCGGAGGCGCCGCTCGCGTTCCGTTGCTGGACAGGCTCTTTCAGGAAAAGATCGAACTGCCCGTCGAGATCGCAGATCCGTTCAATCAGATCGACATCGCGCCAAGGGCGGGAGATGAAGAAGTGCTTCGAGAGTTGGCCCCTGGGCTCTCGGTGGCCGTCGGGCTTGCCCTTCGCCGAGGAGATGACAAGTGATTCGCATCAACCTGCTACCTGTTCGTGAGGCCCGAAAAAAGGCCGGCCTTCGCAAGCAGGGTGTACTGCTCGGTGTCGCTGCGACCTGCGGAGTCGTCATCGCGCTGGGGATGCACATCTCCATCAAGTCACAGATTAGCAGTCAAAGAGCTGCGATCGTGGTCAAGAAGAAAGAACTGAAGGCGCTCGAGGAGACCCGCAAGGAAGTAAAGCGCTTCCAGGTGGAACAGGAAGAGATCGAGCGCAAACTCGATGTGATCACACAGATCGAGAAGGCGCGTTCTGGACCCGTGCGAATCATGGACGACATCGCCAAGAGCATTCCCAGCCGCGTCTGGTTGAGAAAGCTGACGGCGAAGAAAGGCAAGCTCAATCTGAGCGGCCTGAGTTTGGATCCGGAAATCGTCGCCGACTTCGCTTCGCGGCTCGAGACCTCGAACATGATTTCAGGCGTTCAGCTGCAGGAGACCTCGGTCACTGAGACCGAAGGCCTCAAGCTCAACCGGTTTACGCTCAAAGCGAACTATCCCTATCTAAAGCCAACCGCTGCGGCCTCTGCGAAGAAGAAGAGAAAAGGCCGACGCGGACGGCAGCGGAAGTAGTAGGAGCACCTCGTGGCGATTGGCGACAATTTCGATGCACAACAGATGCTGGAGCAGTTCGGGCGTCTGCCGGCTCCCGCGCGCTACGGCGCGCTGGCTTTGGTGGCCGTGCTGATGGTCGGTATCTATTGGGTCACACTCTTTGGTGGGCAGCGGACCGTTCTTCACGGTGTGGAGAAGAAGCTGACCAAGCTGGAGCAGAACATCCAGTCGGCCAAGGCAGTAGCCTCGAACCTCGAGACCTTCAAGCGCAAGCAGAAGGAACTCAAAGCGCAGCTCCAGGCTTCACTGCAGAAGCTGCCGAATTCGAGCGAACTGCCTCAATTGCTTACCGACATCACCACCCTGGGCAAGAAGTCGGGACTGGAGATCCGCTCATTCAAGCGCGGCAAGCAGGTCAATCGCGGCTTCTATTCCGAGCAGCAGATCCGGCTCGAGTTCCTCGGTAGCTATCACGACGTAGGCATCTTCTTCGATCGCCTCGCAAATCTCTCGCGCATCGTGAATCTCGGCAATCTCGAGATCAACGTCGTCAACGATGGTCTCGACGGCCCCAAGCTCAAGGTCAAGGGCGTCGCAGCGACGTTCTATTTCAACGACAAAGACACGAAGTCGGCGGGAGCAGAGTAGATGCGATCAATCAGAATCGCCGTCGTTCTCGTTGCTGGCATGTCCCTACTGGTGGCCTGCTCGGACGATGGGCCGGCGAAAACCGGCAAGGTCGGGAAGATCTACAAGCCAAAGGCGGGCAAGAAGATGGACGAGGGAAACGTGGTCGAGGCGGCCTACCGCTACGACCCGACGGACAAACCCGATCCATTCCGTTCCTGGATCCGGCAGGAGAGAAAGCTCGAAGATGGTGCGACCTCGCCACTCGAGCGATTCGACCTCTCACAGCTCGAGATCACCGGAATTATCTGGAGTATGAAGATGCCCCGGGCGCTCATCAAGGACCCAACCGGTAAGGGTTATGTGGTCAACGAAGGCACGCCGGTTGGAAAGAATAAAGGGCGGATTGTCCTGATCGAGGACAACCGTGTCGTGGTCAAGGAAACCTATGTCGACTTTCAGGATCGCGCGACGAGCAAGGAAGTCGAGATGAAGCTCTACGGGAAGAACGGAGGATGAGGCGGATGGGTATCACCTTCTCTGGGCGTGCGGTGTGTTTTGCCCTGGGTCTGGGAATCGTCTTATTCCTGACTCAGGCGGAGCTGTCTGCTCGCGAAGCAGCCACGATAACGGCAGTCGATGTCCGGCAGGACGAAGGCGTGACTCGAATCGTGCTTCGCGGTGCTGGCGATGCGATCTACACGGCGTTCATGCGCGAAGATCCGCCCAGGCTGATCATTGAACTCCCGAACATGAGCTTTGACGGGGTTGACGCTCCGATCAACGTGAACAACGGGCTGGTCAACGACGTTACACTGGGAACCTTCGGAGACGCGCAGCTGGGACACAGTATGGCGCGTGTCAGCATCGGCCTGACCCACGCGTCGGAGTACGAAGTCATACCGGCGGGTGACGAGATCGTCGTTGAGTTCAAAACCGGAAGCGGGCCCGACACGAGCGTCGCAAAGGTCGAGCCCAAGGTCGTTCCTGCGGCTCCGGAAGCAGCACTTGCCGACGAGCTTCCCGCAGCACCGGCTCCGGTTCTCGCCACAACGCCAGAGGTCGTCGAACCGGCCGAGACCAATGAGCCCGATGTCGTGGCTCCCGAGGTCGTGCGTCCGGGCGTCAAGGAGAACGAGATCGTTCCGGCTGCTCCCGCTGCGATGGGCGAGTCCGAGACCAGCAAGCTCCTTAAGGTCATGATTGCCGAATCCGGCCTGGAGATCAGCGCCGACGGCCCCTTCGAAAAGGTCGACTCTTTCACCCTCGACGATCCCGATCGCCTCGTGATCGACTTCTGGGGAGCGGAGAGTGGTGTATGGCCCGATCGCCAGAGCTTTGAGTCCGGCGCTGTCGCACGCGTTCGTGTGGGCGAGCATCCCGGCAAGGTTCGAGTCGTTCTCGACCTGCGCGGCAAGTTGAACGGCCACGAAGTCACACCCGTCGCGGACGGCATGATGGTGACGCTCGATGCGGAGGTTCCGGCGCCTGCTGCTGCAGAGCTTCCCGCCGCGCCCTCCCAGGAAATCGGCGAGCAGATGCAGCCGAGCGACGAGCCGGTTGTGGAAGAGGCGGAAGCCGAACAGACCCGCGAACCGGTTGTCGAGCCCGTGGCTGAAGTCGAAGAAGTTGCCGAGCCTGTCGAAGAGCTGGTGGCTGCGGCAAGCGGGTCGGAGACGACTCCAGCTCCCAAACAGACCTTGGAGCCCGTCGTCGAGATGCCGGACGGGGCCGCAATGGTCGACGATTCGCCGGCTGTTGACGAATCCTCAGGCCCGCAGGAAATCACCAGTGTGCACTTCGAGTCGCTACCCGGACTCGACCGCGTGGTGGTCAGCATGAACACGGAAGGGACGCCGAAGGTCGTCGAGCCGGATGCGGCCACGCTCATCGTCATGCTTCCCGGCGCTGTGATCCAGCAGGAGAACGAGCGCCGCGTCGATACCACGGAATTCGGCGGACCGGTCAAGATGTTCTCAGTCTTCAAGACTCCGGACATTTCGAATGACGAGGTGCGCGTCGTGCTGCACCGATCTGCCAATGAGTCGGCGACGATCGATTGGGAAGACGGACAGCTCTACATCGAAATGGAACGCGACGAGAGCGCGAGCATGCCTCCGGCGATGCCCGACGAGCAGCAGAACGCGGCAGATCCCGCGATGCCGCTCACCGCATCTGCGGTTCCTGCGGCGGCGATGCCGAGTTCGGCCCCGGTCGCTCCCGCGATGCCCACACCGCCAATCCAGAAGACACAGGCTATGGAACTGGATCCCTTCCTGGACGGTCCGGCGAACCCCGCCGCGATCGACATCCTGGAAGAGGGTGGTTTCGACGAGGAGAAGGGCTACGAAGGCCGTCGCATCTCCCTGGACTTCAAAGACGCCGACATCGCGAACATCCTGCGTCTGATCGCCGAGGTCTCCGACCTCAACGTGATTGCGGGTGAAGAGGTTTCTGGCCGGGTGACGATCCGCCTTGTGGATGTGCCCTGGGACCAGGCACTCGATGTCATCCTTCTGACCAAGGGCCTGGGCTTCGTGCGCATCGGAAACATCCTGCGCATCGCACCTGTGGAGACCCTGAAGCTCGAGCGCCAGGCTCGACTCCAGGAGCGCCGCGCTCGCGAGAAGCTCGAAGACCTGGTCGTGAAGCTACAGCCGGTCAACTACGCGAAGGCCAAGAACGTGGGCAAGCTGGTCAAGCGCCTGCTCTCTTCGCGAGGTTCGGTCAACGTCGACAAGCGCACGAACACGCTCATCATCAAGGACATCCCCTCGGTCATTCACGAGGCGACGGCCCTGGTGAAAGCGCTGGACACGCAGACGCCGCAGGTCATGATCGAGACCAAGATCGTCGAGGCGAGCCTGAACTTCTCGCGCGGTCTCGGAGCAACCTGGGGTTCGGCCTACGACGCACCGAGCGGCCTACAGCCGACCGGTGTGACGGGCGGCACGCTCCCGGGTCAGACCGCACAGCAGAACCACTTCCTTTCGGACAATCCCGTGGCCGCAGCGACGGGTCTATTGACCCTGGGTGTGCTGACGGCTCGGGATCACCTGCAGCTCGATCTGCAGCTGAGAGCCGCAGAGCGGAATGCCAAGGGCAAGGTGATTTCGTCGCCGCGAGTGGTGACGCTCGACAACAAGGAAGCGACGATCAAGCAGGGTGTCGCCATCAAGTTCGTCGAGTCGACCTCGGACAAGACCACTATCTCGTTCATCGATGCCGTGCTCCAGTTGCGCGTGACGCCGCACATCACGGCCAATCGCTCGATCATCATGAAGATCAAGGTCTCGCGAAACGCGCCGTCTCTGTCGGGCGACGGTGGTACGATCGTCGGTATCGAAAAGAACGAGACCAACACCGAGGCGATCGTCCGAGATGGCGAGACGATGGTCCTGGGTGGGATCTACGTGGTCGACAACGGCCGCGGCCAGACCAAGGTTCCGTTTCTCGGCGATATTCCGCTGCTAGGGGCTGCCTTCCGGAGCTTCAGCATCCAGGACGAGCGGCGCGAGCTGCTGGTCTTCGTCACGCCTCGCGTGATCCACGCCTCGGACTCCGACCTGTAGGGAGCCGTTCTGACCGATCGCGACCTTCTGCTATTCTCTGGAAATGGGGAGAGCGAGGCGCGATCGGTCGGTGCTCCTGACCGGAATGATGGGGTCGGGAAAGTCGAGTGTGGGCAAGGTCCTGGCCCGGCTTCTCGATCTCGAGTTCATCGATACCGACTCGCAGATCGAGAGCGATTGCGGTGTTGCTGTGGCCGAGATCTTCGCCCGTGAGGGCGAAGACGGTTTTCGGCGCCGGGAGCGAGCGGTGCTCGATGAGCTTCCCGATCGAGGCGCGGTGGTCGCGCTGGGAGGCGGAGCCATCGTGTCCGAGGAAAATCGAGCCATCCTGTCGAAAAAGGGCACGCTGGTCTGTCTCGACATCGGTCTTGAGCGGCTCGTGGCGCGTCTTGCCCACACCGCGAGTCGTCCGCTTCTGGCCGGACTCGATGCGCAGGCCATGCTCGAGCGGTTGCGCGAGATCGCCCAGAAACGCGAAGCAGCTTATGCCGCGGCCGATCTGCGCGTTTCCACCGACGAGCTCAATGTGAACGCCGTCGCCCATACCGTACTCGAAGCATTGCGGGAGCACACTGCATGAGCACCGTTACCGTCATGCTCAACGATCGCAGCTATCCGGTCGTAATCCGTTCTGGCTGTCTGGGGAACGCCGCTGAACTGCTCAGCGAGGATGTGGATCGCATCGTCGTAGTGACCACGCCTCGCGTTGGCGGGCTGTACTTCGACGCCCTCGAAGGTGGGCTGCGCAGTCTGGGTCTCGACCTGCACCGACTCTCTGTTCCCGATGGCGAACGCGCCAAGACCATGCGAACCGCTTCCCGTCTGCACGGGGAACTCGCCGACCTGGGTGCCGATCGTCAGACTCTGATCATTGGACTCGGGGGCGGAGCGGTTTGCGACCTGGCCGGCTTCGTGGCCTCGACGTATATGCGGGGCACTCCGTTGATTCAGGTGCCGACGACCTTGCTCGCGCACGTCGACGCGAGCGTCGGTGGCAAGACGGCCGTCAACCACCCGCGAGGCAAGAACCTGATCGGCACCTTCTACCAGCCGCATCTCGTCGCGATCGATCCCGATGTCCTGGCTTCGCTCCCGGCGCGTGACCGTCGTTCGGGAATGGCGGAGGTGATCAAACACGGCGCCCTCTGGGACGAGGGGTTTTTCTCGTGGTTGGAAGAGAATGTGCAGGCGGCTCTCGAACTCGACACCGAGATCATCAGCGAGACGATCGCGCGCTCGGTGGCGATCAAGGCGGAAGTCGTGAGCCTGGATGAGCGTGAGGGGGGGCTGCGCGCCCTGCTGAACTTCGGCCACACACTGGGTCACGCGATCGAGAGTGTCGCGGGTTTCCGCGGAGTGCGGCACGGGGAGGCGGTTGCTATGGGCATGGCGTTCGCCGCGGAACTCTCGGAGCGTCTCGGACTGGCGCCAAAGGGAACCGCTGAGCGTTTGATCTCATTGCTCGATCGAGCTGGTTTGCGCACGACAGCGCCCGACTGGAGCGAGCAGAAGAGCGCTTACCTTCAGGCGATTGCTGTCGATAAGAAGGTTCGGAGCCAGAAGGTGGGCTTCGTCGCGCTTCGCGAGATCGGGCGCGCCGAGGTGGTTCGGCTCAGTCCTGAAGAGATCCTGGCGGGAGCAGAATGAGCAAGAAGGATCCGACGCAGCTGCGCATCGAGATCGCGCGGGGACATTGGGCCCTGGGCGAAATCGAGGAGGCCGTGGTCTGTCTGGAGCGGGCCGTTTCCGCTGCGCTGGATCCCAACACGTTGATGCTGGTCGTCGGTACCCTGCTCGACGATGTCGCTTCTGAACCCGTGAATGAGCGTTTGATCGCCTTGCGCGATTGCATCCTCGAGCGAATGGAAATCAAGGCCGGCTTCCAGTTGCCCGAGCCGCTCGCGACTCCGACCATGGCCCAGCTGCTCGCGGACCAGGGGCACCCCGAAAAGGCGCGCGCGGTCGCCAACGTCGTACTCGAAAAGGATCCGGACAACGAGCGCGCACGGGCGGTGCGCGATTCTCTGGGCAGCCCGCTGGAAGACCGCCGCGCGCGTACGATATTGAAGCTCGAACGCTTGCTGGCCGCGGCGCAACGCCGCAGCCAAAGAGAGGCAATCGCATGACGTTCCGCGAGATCCTGGCACAGCTCATCGACCAGACCGAAGGCGCGCTGGCGGGCGCGGTCATGGCCGGTGACGGCATTCCGATCGACGAGTACGGTCAGACGGATCAGGTCGATCTCGCGGCGCTCGCGGTCGAGCTACAGCCAATGCTCGAACAGGTCCGCAAGGCGACCTCGTCGGTCTACGAGGGCGCGCCCAACGCCCTGCAGGAGATGATTCTGGCCACTGAGAAGCACCAGATCCTGCTCCGCCCGATCGACGGAGAGTTCTTCCTGCTGATCGTCCTGACTCCCGAGGGGATTCTGGGCAAGATGCGCTATCTCACGCGCATGGTGTTGCACGATCTCAGGGAGACGCTGTAATACCCGGATCCCATGAAGATCCTGGTTCTCCACGGCCCTAATCTGAATCTGCTCGGTGAGCGCGAGCCCGAGATCTACGGCTCGACCACTCTGGCCGAGATCGATCACCTTCTGGTCAAGCTCGGAGCAGAGCAGGGCGTTACGGTCGACACTTTCCAGTCGAACCACGAAGGTGAGCTGATTGATCGCATCCAGGCCGTTCGCAAGACGCACCAGGGCGTGATCATCAATCCCGGTGGCCTGACACATACGAGTGTGTCTCTGCGAGATGCGCTCGCGGGTTGTTCGCTACCGGTCATTGAAGTGCATCTTTCGAATATTCACACACGCGAGAAGTTTCGGCACCACTCCTGCGTGGCGGCCGTCGCTGTGGCACAGATCACGGGACTGGGTGCGAAGGGCTATGAACTCGCCCTCGGTGCGTTGATCGAACGCCTGCAGTGACGCAGTCATGGCGCCTGTTGGTCGACGGTCCCGGTTCCGCAAGCTGGAACATGGCGGTCGACGAGGCTCTCCTGCTCTGCGCTCCAGAGTCCGGTCCCAGCCTGCGTCTGTACACCTGGTCGCTACCTGCGCTCAGCCTCGGATACCGCCAGAGCCCACCCGATTGGCTCGGGCGTTGTGACGAACTCGGCGTCGCAACCGTGCGGCGCGTCAGCGGGGGAGGCAGTGTCCTGCACGCAGGGGATTTGACCTATGCGGTCGTCGCGCCGTCCGGCCTGCCCGGTCTACCCGAAGATCTGCGCGGCAGCTACGAGTGGATCCGCGGGGTACTGGTCGACGGATTGCGCCGAGCGGGGCTTTCTGCACAGCCCAGTCGAGCTGAACCCGATGCCGAGCGACTCGACCTGTGCTTTGCCGGAGCGACAGGTTTCGAGATCGAACTCGAGGGAAAGAAGTTGATCGGCAGTGCGCAACGCCGGATCGGTTCCGGTTTTCTCCAGCACGGTGCCATCCGCCTGAGTGACGACTCGGAACTGTACGAATCCATCACGGGCACGACACGAGCCGGCCAGGCGCCCGTGTCGTGCGCAGATGTTTCCCACGTCTCTGCGTCGCTGATCGCGGCCTTCAGGGAACGAGTCGGAGGGAACCTGGCGGAGATGCCGCTCACGGCGCGCGAGACGGCTGTGGCGAGGGAGCGCGTCGAATTTCGTGCCCAAAAGAACCTATGCGCACCGCCACTTATCCTAAGAACATTCCTTCGATCCGCCGATAGTCTTCCGTAGCGAGGACCCTACTCCTGTCGCTGGTGGCGGGAGATTGTTCAAGGTCGCAGGCGGAATCGAGGACGAGTGGCGTTTACGCCAAAAAAGCGCAAGGCGCTCGAAGCAGCGCAGAAGTACGCCCAAAAAGGCGCGTACGATAAAGCCCTCAAGGAATACTTGAAGCTGCTGAAGGCGGATCCCCAGGATCCGAACATCCGTCTGAAGATCGGGGACCTGTACCTGAAAAAGGGCGACAAGCAGGCCGCTATCGAATCCTACGGCCAGGTGGCCGAGCAGTTCTCGAAGGGTGGTTTCGACGCCAAGGCCGTCGCCATCTACAAGCAGATCCTGCGCGTCGACGAGGATTTCCTCGAAGCTCGCGTCAAGCTCGGCGAGCACTTCCAGCGCATGGGGCTCAATAGCGACGCCTTGCGCGAGTTCCAGGAAGGTGTCCGCCTGTGCCAGGAACGCGAACTCAAGCGCGAAGCCCTGGACCTGTTGAAGAAGGTCGCTTCGCTCGATCCCTCCAATGTTTCCAACCGTCTCAATCTGGCCGATCTGTTCCTGCGCGAAAAATTGGTCGACGAGGCGCGCGCGGAATTCGACTCTCTGCTCGAGGAAGTGCAGCGCCAGACCGCAAACGATCTGCTCGCGCGTGTCGCCGAGCACGCCGTCGACGCCTTCCCTGATCACTACCACGCTCTCGAGCTGCTCGCCCAGGCCAAAGTATCGCTCGGTGAAGCAGAGGACGCGATCCGCCTGCTCAACGACGCGCAGCATCGATTTCCGGACGAACAGGGGATTCTCGAAGCTCTCGTCATGGCGTACAACGCCGCTGGTGACGAGGTGGGCAAGCAGCGCGCCTATCGCGAGATCGCCGAGATGTTCAAGCGCCGCGGCGACAACGACAAAGCGCGCGATATCCTGCAGCGCTTCGTCGTAGCCGAGTCGTTTACTGCAGGGGATGATACCTACACCTCGCCCAGCATCCTGCTCACAGAGGAGACGATGGGTGAGCTCTCGCTCGATCTGGGTGAAGAGAGCGAATTTGGCAAGAGCGAACCGGGCAAGAGCGAGGAGGCGGATTTTTCTGCGGGCGAGGAGCTGACGCCGCGCACTCCGGGATCGCAATCGGCTCCGGTCATGCTCGATGTTCCCGATCTCGATCATTCGCCTGGACTGGATCTATCGTCCGCCGATGATCTGATCGCCGAGGCCAAGGTCGCGCTCGAGTTCGGCGATCCGGCGACCGCGGCGCGACTCGCAAAGCAGGCGGCCGAGACCAATCCCACTTCCGTGGAGCTGGGAATCCTGTTGGCGCAGCTCGAGAAGCCTAACGATCCCGGTGTCGAAGACCTGGCCGCTCAACTCGAAGAAGTCGGTGTGTCGATGACTCCGCGCCCGGTTCCGGCCGCTCGCGGGCCAAAGACCGGCGCTTCTCCGAACCGAACCACCGCGAAGCCTCCGGCTCCCGCGACGCAGGGCAAAGCGACAGCCCCTTCGCTTCGTACGTCTCAACCCCCCTCCAAGTCGAAGCGGCAGCCGACATCACCCGCGACCGCGAACCCCAGGGTGAAGGCTCGGCCCGAGCCTGGCCAGGCGAAAGCCAGGCCCGAGCCCAAACAGGCGAAAGCCAGGCCCGAGCCCAGGCCCGAACCGCCGGGTATGGATTCCCTGCCCAACGTCGAGATCGTCCTGGCCGATGGAGGCGACGATGATTCGACGTACGCGTCCGTCGATCCGCCCGACGAGCTCATGCTAGGTCTTTCCCAGCCGAGCAAGGTCATTGAAACGCCCCAGGCGGATGTCAAGCCAGACGCAGAGCCGGAACTCGAGGTCGACCTCGATATCGACGTCGAGATCGATGTGGACATCGACGTCGAGCTGGAAGGCGAGTCACTCGATATCGATGCGGCGCTCGATGAAGTCACTCCCTCTGACGGCGGGCCGGGTGAATCGGCGATGTTCGGCAGTTCCACAGACTCGTTCAAAGAGCAGCCGGACCTGGCAGATATGATCGGCAAGGCCGATAGCGATTTCGAGGCGAACAGACTCGATGAGGCAGAGCAGGCCTATCGCGCAATCCTCGAGATCGTACCGAACCACCCACAGGCGCAGGTCCGTCTGGGCGAAATCGAGGCGCGGAAGGCTGGCAATGAGACGCTAGTCGTCGATGGAGAGTCCGCAGCAACGCCGCCCGCGAACAGCAAACCGGCAGCCCGAAGCGAAGCGAAGCCAGCGTCCGACTCGGTCGACGTCGGGCCCGCCACGGCAACCCCCGCTTCGATTCCGGAGATCCACTTCACACAGGAGCCGAGGATCGCGGCAGAAGACACGATGCCGCCCATCGAACGCGAACTGGAGGAAGCCGCGGTCGTCGAAGACACGGGTGCGCCCGGGCAGCCGGGATCGGAGCTGGAACTCGCGGTCGAAATGGAGTCCGACGAGGCCAGCTTTGCCGAAATGCTCGGCAAGGGTTCGCCTGCAGACGCAGTTCTCGAGCCCGAGTTGGAAGCCGAGCCCGAACCGATTCCTGAGCCTGAGCCCGTGCCGATTTCCAAACCGGCGCCCGCGCCGGTCGCGGCTGCTGCACCCGTGGCAAGCAGCGAGCCGGAGGTCGATCTACAGGCCGTACTCGAGAGCACCTTAGAGCCGGTGGATGCCGATCCCATCATTGTTGTGGATTCAGCCGAGCCAATGCTCGCAGACGCTCCCGCCGCAGCCGTGCCGGTGCCCGCTCGAGACGATGCAAACGAGGAAGACCTGTTTGATTTCGCGAAGGAACTCGAAGCCGAACTCGAAGCGCCCGCCGGAGCCTCCGGTCAAGAACAGATCGGATTCGACGAGGTCTTCAGAGCGTTCAAGAAAGGCATCCAGGAACAGGTCGGTGAAGAAGAGGTCGGTGCGCATTACGACCTGGCGATCGCCTACAAGGAAATGGGACTTCTCGAAGACTCGATTCGCGAACTCGAAATCGTTCGGCGCAGCGGAACCATGGGCATCAACGCGCTCTCGCTCATGGCGCACTGCAAGCTCGAACTGGGCCGTTTTGGCGAAGCTGAAACCGATCTGCAGACCGCTCTCACCATGGTCGCGAGTGGAGACGAGATTGGAACCTCGTTGCGCTACGACCTGGGAGAAGTGCTCCTGGCCGCAAACAAGCGCGAACAGGCACTCGCCGCCTTCCAGGCTGTGGCTTCCGCCGACCCGACTTTCCGCGATGTGACGGCGCGGATTTCCGAACTCCAGTAGAACGCCGCGAGCGGCGTCGCATATGAGGATTGCATGGAATACCTGAAATTCTTCGACCTCGAAGCTGAGCCGTTCCAGAACGATCTCGACGGTCGTTTCTACTACGAAAGCGAGCCGCAACGACAGGCTCGTTTGCGCGTGCTGCGCGGGATCCACCAGCGCAAGGCTCTGACCGTCGTGTACGGCGGGCCGGGACGCGGCAAGACCACACTCGCGCACTATCTACTGCGCGACCTCGCCGACAGCGATGTTGCGGTTCGCTTCCTGTCGATTCCCCACGAAGGCTGCTCCTCGGGCTGGTTTCTGCCCAACGTCGCTCGCCAGTACGGGATCGTCCAGCTCGCGCCGACGATCCCAGAGCAGGTTGATCAGGTACACGCCCGCCTGGTTGAGGTGAATACCGCCGGAAAATACCCGGTGATCTTCGTCGATGAGGCCCAGCTATTCCGAAATCGCAATGCGATGGAGGAGTTCCGAGGTCTGCTGAATCTCCTGCACGAAGGCAAGAAGCTCGTTTCGCTCGTGCTCTTTGGCCTGGATGAACTCCGCGAGATTCTGCGCCTGGATCCACCGCTGGCCCAGCGCGTCGATATTCGCATTGAACTCAAGGCTATGGATCGAGAAGAATCCGCCCGGTATCTCGAACATCGCTTGAAGAACGTGGGCGGCTCGCTCGAGATCTTCACGCCCGATGCGATCGATGCGATCTACGCATACTCCGAAGGCGTGCCGCGCGTGATGAACTCGCTCGCGGACAACACTCTGTTCGACGCCTCGCTCGAAGGCGCGAACCCCGCGGATGCCTCACTCGTCGCCGCGGCGGCAGACGCGCTAGGTCTTTCGCCCGCCGATGCCAGCGAACAACCCAGTGGCCTGGAACTGGATCTCGCCATCGGCGAGGTCGCGGAAGCTCCGGGTATCCAGAGCATCGGGGAGTCCGAGAGTGGTGCCGCGCCCTGGGTCGAACCGGCCGCTCCGAGCCCGAGTTCGTTTCCCGCTTCGCCTGCAGCGCCACCAGAGGTCGCCTCCGCGCCGGTTCCTCCGCTGCCGGTGCCCGCGCTCGAGGTTGCAGACGAACTCATTCCTGTTCTCCCCGCGATGACACCGGAGGTACCTCCCGAGCCCGTTCCTGCACCGCCCGAGCCCGTATTGTCCTCAGAGCCCGTGCGGCCACCGGTCGATCCGGCCGTGCTCGATGAAGCCGCTGCGGCGCTTGAAGTGATCGCCGACCCGAACCCCTCGCCGGCCCCACAGGTTGCAACGCAGTTGGTGGCCGACGACTTCCCGCCGCTGAACCGCGAGTTCGTTCCACCCGCGATGCCGGCTGCATCCGATAGCTCAACCGGTGCACTCGAACTCGAATCCGTGGTCGAGAGCCGGCTCGAACCCAAAAGCGAACCAGAACTCGTACTGAGTCCCCCCGATCCGCCAACCGAGGAGGAGCTCGCGCCTCCTGTCGCGTCGGCCTTTGATCCGGTTTCCCCGGTGATGGGCAGCGGGGAAGCGGACCCGCTCTCGCAGGATTCTGACGACGAAACCGCGCCTTCGTTCGGAGTCGAAATCGAGTTGAACATGCCGGTTGAGGACGTGCAGCCGCTGACCTCGGAAAGCGGGACGGCGCTCGAACTCTCGCTGCCAGACGATGAAGACGACAAGACTCCGCTGAGCCTCGCGGGCGTGATCACACCCGAGCAGCAGGCTGAACTGCGCAAGCAGGCAGACGCTGCAGACACGAGAATTACAGCTCCGACACCGATCCCAGACATGGCTCCGGTCGCGGCTCCTGTTCCGGCTCCGACGGCTGCGCCCGTCCAGCCTCAGGCCGTAGCAGCACCTGTTGTGGCGCCTGCGCCACCCGAGGTGACGACCTCAAATGAAGGCTTCCACCTGGGATCGATTCTCGATTCCACCGGGACTCAGACGCAGATCCCGGCTCCGACTGCTGCGGCGCCCGAACCCGTCGCTCCCCGCCAGGCTCCGGTTGCAGCTGCCGCTTCTCCACTCGAGGTCAGCGACGATGCGGGTCCCGGGAGCCTCTTCGATCTGGGGGAACTGCTTTCCGACGTGGACGAGGATTGGAAAACCGATCCCGCTCAATCGGCCGCGCCGACCGCAGCTCCAATCCCTGCAGCACCCGCAGCACCGGAACCCGTACCTGCAGCACCCGCGCCAGCACCCGTACCTGCAGCACCCGCACCCGCACCCGTACCTGCAGCACCCGCACCAGCGCCGGTAGCCCCTGCGGCGCCAGCATCCGCGCCGCCCGTACAGGCCGCGCCTGCTGCGGGGCCCAAGATCGAGATTCCCGATGGGGAGGAAGATCTGGACGCGCTCTTCGACTCGATTCAGCTCGGAGACTGACAGCGATCCTCAGAGCGGCGCGCCCTGCCGCGCCGACGCTCGGGGTGGTAGACTGATTCCCAACAGGCGAGCGAACCGGACTGCTCGGTACCTCTTTCAGTTCTGGCGGGAATAGCTCAGTTGGTAGAGCACAAGCTTCCCAAGCTTGGGGTCGCGGGTTCGAGCCCCGTTTCCCGCTCCAGGAATCGCTTGCGTCTTCGGTCAGTTGCGTCGTCGGTGATTGCGGGTCCCTCGTCGCCTTCAACACCAGGGTCCGTATAGGTCCGTTTGGGGCCGCCGAAGTCGGCGAAGGAGAGGTCGATCTCCTCGCTGCGGAGCGCGTGGGCGTAGGTGCGGAGCGTCAGTTCCGGGTTGCTGTGGCCGAGCTGGTCCGCCACCCAGCGAACAGACTTCCCGGCCTCCAGCGCGAAGCTCGCGTAGGTGTGCCGCGCCGTGTGGAACCGCAACGGACGGACTCCTTCCTTCTGCGCGCGGCGGCGGACGCGGCCCCAGCTTCGCTCGAAGTTGCGTTCCTCCAGCGGGCCGCCGCTCTCGGAGGGGAAGACCCACTCGGGCACCTCGGGCCAGCCGCGCGCCAGCATTTGCCGCCGTCGGTCACCGAGTACGTCGATGAGCAACGAGGCGCAGCCTGGAGGGAGGGCGACCATGCGACCCTTGCCGCTCTTGGGCGTCGAGAGCTGTCCCCTAACCAGTGCTCGGCGGATGTTCACGCGGGAACGCTCGAAGTCCACATCGGCCCACTTCAATCCCAGGATCTCCCCCCGACGTAGGCCGGTACTCATGGCGAGGAAGAGGGCAGGGTGGAAACGGGGTTCATGCTCCAGCGCGACCTTCAGGAGTTCGGCGACCTCAGCTCGAGACCATGAGTCAACTTGCTTGGTCTCATACGCGCTGCGTTGATCGACTCGCCTCATCAGTTCGCCGATCCTCGCCGCTGGGTTCTGCGAGACTAAGCCCTCCCGCTGCGCGAGGTTCAACAATCGTCGCACGATGGTCAGCCCGTTCTTGATTGTGGACGGCGCCAGACCGGCGTCGAGCTTGGCGCGGATGTAGCCCAGGATGTCGGCTTCCGACAGCTCCCGGAGATCCATTGAGCCGAAGAAGGGAACGAGGTGGTTCTCGATGAGTCGTAGACTGGTGTCCTCGTAGCTCGGTTTGAACGTTGGCGAGTAGAGTCGATGCCAGGACCGAACTCGTTTATCGAAGGGGATCGCCGAATCCTCGGTTCGCGGCTCCGGGGTGTACTGCCCCAGCGCGAGACGGTGGTTGATCTCGTCTGCGACCTTCGCCGCGCGGCGCTTGTCGGCGTTGGTCGTCCCGAACCGCTTCTTGATCTTCTTGCGGCTCGCGTGCGTTATGACCCACCAAGCATCTCGATACCACTTGACCTTCGCTGCCACGACTACGAACTCCGCTTCACGTAGGCGCGTACTGCAGCGCGAATGACTTCCGCGACCGAAACCTCACGCCGATCGGCAATCTCGCGTACAGCAGCATTCTGGGGGCCTTCAAGGTCCAGCGTCACGCGGTGCGGGTTCTCCAGGACGGGCTTCCTGCCCGAGCCTGGGCGAGGCCCACCCCAGTTCCCCTTCGCCGGTTTTCTCGTCGCCACAGCGTTCATCATGGCGCTGTCATCTTGGTTCGTCAAACATGAATCAATCATCCAGTTGCTCCATGATGGCGTTGGCGATGGAATCAGCGTCCTGTGATACCTGACGAGCCTGCGCTTGAAGCCATTCCTTCAAGGAATCGACCGGGATGACCACGCAGCAGCCGATCTGGAGGTGGGGGATCTCAGAGAGATGGGCTCGGAGGTGTCGCTCGCTGATGCCGAGTGCCTCTGCGGCTTCCGAAATGCGAAGGGAGAGTCGGTCGCCACGCATTGCGGCCTACCGCTCTTCCTTGCTGCGGCGCAACCCGGCCCGACGGGCTGCCTCGTGGACAACTTCTTCATCGGTCGCGTTCTGCGACCTTGCCTTGAAGAACTTCCGGGCTTCAGGGAGCCAATCCCGCAGGCTTCCATACTCCCCGTCCGTCTCACGGTCCCAGAGGGAAACCATATTGGTCCAGGCCGGGTTGCGGTCTTCTTTCCCCCTCATCTCTTCTCTCTTCCTCTCGTCTCGTTTCCTCTCCTCTGGGGCAACATCCGGGCTAGCTTCCGGGCGCTTGCGGGAAGCATATTGGGGTCTGCGCTCCTGCAATTCTGCCCACTTGGGCCAGATGCACGTCCATCTGTTCTCCCCAACCTCGAAGCGAATCACCCCAAAGCACCAGCCGGAGGCGACGGTATCGGTCATCTCGACAGAGAGCTTTTCGAGCCTTTGCGCGAGGCGTATCGCCGCGGGCTTCGTTCCCTTGCCCGTGTCTTGCATTAGGTAGGTGAGTGAGAACGTCGCTCCACGGGCTATATCGGCTTCATCCCGTCCACGCTCGAAGGTCTCGCGACGAAGCCGCTCATGGAGCCGCCAGAAGAACGCAAGTAGATCGTTGTCCTGGAGCAAGTCTCCTGTGCCCGCGTGGCCGCGAAACCACGTGCGCTTCGGCGTCGCCACTAGCGGCCGCCTTGAGAGTGATCCGCGATATACCGCGCGATCGCAGGCTGTTTCATCACTCGTGGTCCCCATCGCTGGGAATCTGGCGAGCCGGAGGAGCCAACCTCCTCAGGTCGATGCGTCGCTCGCGGGCGATTCGGTCCCGGACGTACTGGACAACATCTGGGTCACTCGTCCGGCCAAGAAGACGGACGCCTCCCTCCTCGGCATCCAGAAACTCGACTAGGCTCACTTCGACTTGGGTAGGCATGGTCGGATTCGCTCCTGCGCAGTGGTTCCCGTTACCCGTACGCAAGAACGTTCATCTGCCCCTTCGCACCGTTTCAGCCTCCGACTGCTCTCCCCAACTCCTCGGGTGTCACCCCGAACGGCTCCAAGGCGCGGTAGACCGCTTGGCGATGCCTGCGGATGGTGACCGCCGCAACGCCCAATCGCCGAGCTGTCCGGCGGTCTGACTCGCCGCGAATCATCGCGTAGAGCACTTCTATTCGTCGCTCCGTGAACCCTGGAAGTGGCTTTAGGCGCAACTGCAGCTCAAGGAGAGCATCCTCATCATGCTCACGGGGTGCCCGCCGAGGCACACCTCGACGCTTCAGGTCTCGAATGTTCCCGGACACCGCCCTCAGAATCCACCTGCGAAGCGCCCCAGCGGAGAGGCTCCTCTGCGCGATCTGCTGCCACCGCGGGATGACGGAGCCGCGGGGGCGCCGCTTGTGAACGTGACGGAAAGCGGCTCGACACAGGTTGCTCTCAATCATCAGCTCGGTGAGTCCGTTTTCGACTCTGGCGGTAGCGTTCTGTAGGGCTAGCAGCGCATCATCGGCTCTCTCGGGACGCAATTCTTGAAACCGTAGCTCAGTGCTCCAGTCAAGCTGCAGCGCGACCGGGTCTATCTGGTCATTCGCAAGTACCTCTCTCAGCATCGCGAGGGGCTCTCTAAAACGGCGGACGAGCGTCCAGCGTGTTGGATGAGGGCCGCCTGTGGGATCGTGAACCATTGTTGGAAGAGTAACCCAACATGGCTGTCACCCCCGTTCTAGTGACAACGATCGCACGCCGCGGACGCGAACCGACGGGAAAAATTGTTAGCAATTGTTAGCATTTGAGTTGCCCCGCAGACCGATGAGTCCTGGATGGAAGTATCGGCGAAAACCGCAATTTCTCGGGCACATACAGATCTCTCCTCAAGGGGCCGGGTGAACCTCCTTTTCCTGAGGTTTCTTCGGAGAAACCGGGCCGGTTCGCCTCGCTTTCGCAGCCGTTGTCGGACCTGGATCTCCGCGTCCTTGTGATCGATGGAATCCACTTCCGCGACCATGCGGTGTTGATCGTACTGGGCATCGACAGCGACGGCAGGAAGCACGTTCTCGGCCTCCGGGAAGGATCGAC